>CALPMC020000001.1 GCA_943324565.2 Chitinophaga pinensis
AAAAATAAACCAATTTCAGTTCAGTAGCTAAAACCATGAAATTCAAGGCCAATCATTGTTCGCTATCAATCACAAAATAGTTCTCACTTCGAATAAATCTTTAGTTTTCAACATTCAAGTATTTTACTGGTACGATTGCGAATACACAAATTATTTTTTCAGTTTTCAACTTTTAATTCTTAGTTAATAGTTGTTTAGAACTAACACTACTTTGTGAGATTTTATACATTTGACCAAACATAAAAAATGACAAAATTATTTACCGCAATCGCATTGAGTTCTTTACTTTTTCAAAGTTGTGCGCAAAGTCCAGCTAAAGAAACAAAAAAAGTAATCTCGCAGCCTGTTACGAAAATAGACTTCAAATTGACTGATTATTTGGATGATAATAAAGATTTGGACAAAGAAGTAGAGCGCATTTTTAAAGAAATGGACGACACAGCACGCGTTGCACAATTAATTATGCCAGCTGTTGGACGTTTGGGAAAAACGAAAGATCAAATCGATTCTTACATCAAAGAACGAATAATTGGTGGCGTTTTGATGTTGAATGGTACCAAAGAAGAATTCAGTTCATGGATTAAAGACTTTGAGAGCAACAATAAAAAAATGGGAAATCTACCTTTTTTGTACAGTGCAGATGCTGAACCTAGTTTGGTAAATCGCAAAATAACAGGTTCAACGCAAGTAAAAAAAGCAAATGAGGTCGCTACACTTGCTGAAGTTACTACAGTTGCACAAACGATTTCTACTGACTTAAACGCAATTGGAATCAACTATAATTTTGCACCTGTTGTGGATATGTCAGCAAACAAAACGGTTGGTTATCGTGGTTTTGGGGCGATTGCTGAAAACTTAATTCCTTGGTCGGACGAGTTTATTCAAGTGACTCAAAAAAATAATATCATTGCAACTGCAAAACATTTCCCAGGCCACGGCTTAGTTTCTGGTGATACGCATCATTCTTTACAATCTATTGATGGAGAAATGAAAGAAGTGAAAAATTATCCTGAGTTGATTAAAAATGGAGTGCTTTCAATCATGGTGGCACACATCGCAGTGGTTAATAATGTAAAATTCGACACAGACGGTTTGCCTTCTACTTGTTCAGAAAAAATCGTAACGAAATTGCTACGTGACAGTTTGAATTTCAAAGGCTTGATTGTTACTGACGCTATGAATATGGGCGGTGTTGCAAGCGTTCCTCAAGCTTCTTTTAAAGCAATTAATGCTGGTTGCGATATTTTGTTGATGCCGTTAGACGTAAAAAAATCACACGATGAATTATTGGCTGCGTACCGAAAAGACAAAAACTTCAAATTAAAAGCTGACGCATCTGTGAAAAGAATCATTCGCATGAAAATAGCGATGGGCTTGATTTCAGTAAAATAATTTCTACAAACTAATATTGGAAAGGCGTTCGAAAGGATGCCTTTTTTTGTTTGCTGAATTCAAGCGACAAATGCAACTTTTGGATTAAATAATTACTTTACAACAGTACAATGAAGAACGAGATTATTATATACCAACAAGGTAAACTTGCTGAATATATTGAAGTGAGGTTGGATGAACAAAATGAAACCGTATGGCTCAATCAATATCAATTAGCTGAATTGTTTCAAACCGATAGAACCTCAATTATTAAACATTTACAAAACATCTATTCCTCTGGAGAATTAGAAGAAAATGCAACTTGTGCAAAAATTTCACAAGTTCGAAAAGAAAGAAATAGAAAGCAAAGGCGCCAAAAATCTATCATCGGAAAAACCACCGGAATAACCATCGGAATTTAAAAGAAAATAATCAGCTAAAACCCTTATAATAAAAGACATTTAACCGTCGGAATAAACATCGGAATAAATTGTAAAATATCGAATTTTTTTATTTAGTTTTGTATTCTGTTAAAAAGACTATGAACTATTACATGACTCCAAATACGATGGAACCATTATTTCCTGAAGATAACTCAGGTGAATTGGAATCCCTTGCATTGGAGTTAATAAGTAAGGCAGGAAGATTATCTGGAACAATGAACGAGGAAACTCGAAAAGCAATTGCATCATTTCTACTTCCTATGAATAGCTACTATTCAAACTTGATTGAAGGTCACGACACACATCCAATAGACATAGATAAAGCATTGAAAAATGAATATTCATCAGACAAGACAAAACGCGATTTGCAATTAGAAGCGTATGCACATATAAAATTACAATCAATCATTTCATCGGAAATACGAAATGGAGAAAATAGTGTTAATCCAACTTCAATTGACTATTTAAAGTCCATTCATCGAAGGTTTTATGAGCATTTACCGGAAACTTTTAAAGAAGTAAAATCGAAAGATGGTCTCATTAAAATCGTTGTACCAGGAGAATTTCGTGATTGCGAAGTAATTGTTGGTCGACACGTTGCACCGTTTACAGAAAAACTTCATCTTTTCACGGATAGATTTGAAGAATTCTACAATCCAATTCACTTAAACAATCAATCTAAAGTTAGGCGTATTATTTCCATTGCTGCATCACATCATCGTTTGGCTTGGATTCACCCCTTTCTAGATGGTAATGGTCGTGTAGTTAGACTTTATTCAGATGCCTGTTTTATTTTTGAAAACATAGATGCTTCAGGACTTTGGTCCATTTCAAGAGGTTTAGCAAGAAAAAACGAAGACTACAAAAATTATCTTGCTCAAGCAGATTTAACGCGCTATAATGATTATGACGGCAGAGGTAATTTATCGAATAGTAAATTGGTGCAATTCTGTAAATTTTTCCTTGAAACTGCAATTGACCAAACGGAATTTATGTTTAAAATCATTGAAACACATAACATTCTTATACATATTAAAAGTTTCACAAAATTGATGGTCAACAGAGGTGCGTTACGACCTGAGGCTGAATTTATTTTGAGTGATCTTTTTTTAAAGGGAAAAATTAGTAAGGTAGAAGCGATGCGAATCACCAATACCTCTGATAAAACGCTGAAAATGACCATTGATAAATTAACTGAAATGGGATTGCTAATTTCTAAAAAAGAAAGTATATCAATGATGTATTACGTTAACTATTCGGTAAAATATTCACCAATGATTTTCCCTGGTCTGTACCCCGGAAATAAAGAGGTAGAAATGTATAGTAATATTTGAAACCTACCTCCCCTCCCCTGATAGCAGCGACATCCTCCGACTGTGCAAAGTGAGAGCGGAGTCCGCCGCGGCGGATAGAGCGGAAAATCAGAGTTAGAATGATGGAGAGAGCGAGAAAGTCAGAGATATAGCGGATAGCAGGCAAAGGCGCCACATCTAAATCAACTACCTTTCCCAACGAAACCGAGTAAAAAGCAAACTAACTTTCAAGAAACCCTTCAATCAAATCTCTTGGATGCGTAGTTTCTAAGACCGGGAAATCAAACCAAGAAGACAATTGTATTTCAAAACCTGTTTTATTCAAATAACTGTTCAAGGCTGCGTTAAGTCCATTAGTATACTTTTCGTGGTCGGCGCCTTGTGGGTCGAGGTGGATTAAATCATTTTGAGCGAAGCCTTCAAAAATAGGACCTGTAATTTCAATTCCAAATTCCTCCGGATTTAGACCGATTGGGCTATGCGCAGTTGCTGTAAACAAATGCCAAAAAGCCGATTGAATGCAATTTTTCTCAAACAGTTGCCTTACCACTTCTAAGGAATCAATTGTTTCTTGCTCAGTTTCAGTTGGAAAACCGTACATCAAATAAGCATGTACAAAAATTCCATAGCTTGAAAAGTTATGCGTTACTCTTGTAACTTGAGCAATGTCCACCCCTTTCTTCATCTTAGCCAAAAGCCGATCGGAAGCAACTTCTAAACCACCTGTAACGGCTACACAGCCTGCCTTTGCCATGAGTTCGCACAACTCATCTGTAAACGTTTTTTCAAATCGAATGTTGGTCCACCAAGTAATTGAAAGATTGCGTTTTATCAATTCCAAAGAAAGTGCCCTCAACATTTTAGGGGGAGCCGCTTCGTCTACAAAATGAAAACCTGTTAAACCTGTATCTGCAATTATTTTTTCGATTTTATCCACCAACTTTTCGGCAGTTGTATTTTGGTAATTCCCAATATAATCAAGGCTTACATCGCAAAAGGAGCATTGTTTCCAATAACAACCATGCGAAACTGTTAGTTTGTTCCATCTTTTGTCGGTCCACATGCGGTGCATTGGGTTCACCACATCTAAAAATGAAACATACTTTTCGAAAGGTAAATCAACATAGCTCGGTGCAGGTAAATTTTCGTGGTGAAAAATCTTATTGGGAATATGATTTTTGTACACCACACGATTATTTTCTAATACAAACGTTCTTTCCAACTCAATACTACTGATTTTTCCTTCAATCAACTGCACCATTTTTAAAATCGGTCCTTCACCATCGTCTAACGAAATAAAGTCGAGGTAGTCAAAAATCCGTGTGTCTTCCAAGCTTCGAAGTTCTGTATTGCAATAACCACCACCAAAAGCAACGTAAATAGCTGGATAAAAATCTTTTATAAATTGTGAACACCTCAAGGCAGCAAATAAATTACCAGGAAAAGGTATCGTGAAGCCTATTAAATTCGGTTCATACAATAGAATTTTCTCCTCTAAAATCCGCAGCATTTCCTCTTCAATAAGCGTCGGTTCGTAGTGTAAAAATTCATCTATTTGATCAAAACTACTCGCTGATCGTGCAATTTGTTCTGCATATTTTGTGAACGCGAAAAACTCATCAACATTAGCTTGGATGAAATCTCCAATTTCTTCAATAAAAAGAGTCGCGTAATGTTTTGCTTTGTCAATGATTCCAGCATCACCTTCTGCCCATTTAATCGCTGTATTCACCTTCGCTAATCGGTGCCCATTAGGTAAAAAATCGGGTTCTGTAATTTTAAGAGCTGTTTCTAAATCGTGTTTTTGTAAAAAACGAATCACTAAATCAACCCTTGCAATGTATAACAGCTTCATTTTCTTGACCCCAGGAAAAATATTACTTCCGATGTCATTTGCTTCCTTAAAAAGCTGCACCAAAAAATCACTAGTAAACACCGAAGTAAACAGCTCAATACTTAAGTCGTAATGTGAAACTGAAACCTGATGGCCCTCCAAAAAGCCTTTCAAATAAGAGGTTGCAGGATATGGAGTGTTAAGTTGTGTAAATGGCGGCGTTATGAGAAGTAACTTAGTTTGCATGTGCAAATATAAACAAGATGGAGGCTTCTTTGAGAACCTTCGATAAAAGGAATTCAAGAGACTACCAAAAGAAATTTACTATATATTTTTTTATTCTAGATTCAAAAAAGTCAGTAATTAAACTATACTGTCATAATATCTTTCTCTTTCAACTCAACCAAATCATCCACTTTTTTAATGGCTCCATTCGTGATTTTTTGAACTTCCTCCTCAGCTGTTTTAGCCATATCTTCAGACAATCCATCATTCTTTAGATCCTTAATCATATCGATTGCATCTTTGCGATTGTTTCGAATTCCAACTTTTGCATGTTCAGCTTCTGCCTTTGCTTTCTTAACTAAATCTTTTCTGCGTTCTTCTGTTAAAGGTGGGACTGAGATAATTAATTGTTCTCCATTATTTTGTGGATTCAAACCCAGATTTGAGTTGATAATTCCTTTAGCAATTTCACTCAATATATTTTTCTCCCAAGGTTGAACAAGTATTGTTCGTGCATCGGAAGTATTAATGTTAGCAACTTGCTGAATTGGAGTCATTGAACCATAATATTCAATCATAACTCCATTTAACATAGCAGGAGAAGCTTTTCCAGCACGTACTTTAGTTAATTCGTTTTCAAGATGAACAAGCGTTTTACCATTTGCGCTTCTAAACTCATCAAAAATCATATCTAATTCTTCTGTCATAACAGATGCTATTAATTTTTTACAATTGTTCCTACTTGTTCCCCTTCAACCAATTTAATTAAATTTCCAGGTGTATCCATATCAAATACTATAATCGGCAAATCATTTTCTTTACAAAGGGTAAATGCAGTTAAATCCATTACATTTAATCCTTTAGCATAAACTTCATCAAAAGTGATTTCATTGTATTTTGTTGCTGTTTTATCTTTCTCAGGGTCAGCTGTGTAAATTCCATCAACACGCGTACCTTTCAAAATAACATCCGCATTCATTTCAATTGCTCTTAACGATGCAGCCGAATCAGTTGTAAAGAATGGATTTCCTGTTCCGGCACCAAAGATTACAACACGACCTTTTTCTAAATGACGAACTGCTTTTCTTCGAATGAAGGGTTCTGAAATTTCTTTCATTTCAATAGCTGATTGCAAACGCGTGTGAACTCCTAACGCTTCAAGTGCCGCTTGTAAAGCCATTGAATTTATCATAGTCGCCAACATTCCCATGTAATCGCCGTGGGTTCTATCCATTCCACCAGCTTCTGCTTGAACACCGCGGAAAATATTTCCACCACCAATTACGATAGCAACTTCAATTCCCATATCGCGAACCTCTTTTATTTGAAGTGCATACGAATGAATTCGATTGTTGTCGATTCCAAATTGTTTCTCACCCATTAGAGATTCTCCACTTAACTTGAGAAGTATTCTTTTATATTTCATAATTGTTGGCAAAGATAAATAATCGTTTGAATCCTAGAAAAAGATGCAAAAAAAAAAGCTACCGATTTCGATAGCTTTTAAAATATTAACTCAATGAGAATCGCTTGAAGTCTGTGACTGTCAAACCTTTTTCAGTTGAATCTAAGAATTGTTCAATTGTTACTTTATTGTCGCGAACGAATGCTTGACTTAACAATGTGTTCTCTTGGAAGAATTTATTTAAACGTCCCATTGCAATTTTCTCAGCCATCTCAGCAGGTTTACCTTCTTGAATAGCTAATTCTTTTCCAACTTCGATTTCTCTTTCAATTGTACGAGCATCAACACCGTCTTTATCGATTGCAATTGGATTCATTGCAGCGATTTGCATAGCAACTTGACGACCTGCTTCAGCAACTACATCATAACCACTATTTAAACCAACAAGAGTAGCCAATTGGTTCCCTGGATGATTGTAAGCAACAACTTTTGCAGCGTTGATAACAGCGTAACTAGATAAATCTAATTTTTCACCGATAACACCAACTTGCTCAGTGATTTTTTCTTCTACAGTCAATTTATCATTGTAAGCTAAAGCTTTTAATTCTTCTGCTGTTGCAGGTAATTTAGCTAAAGCGATATCAACGATAGATTGAACGAAATTTACGTAACCTTCATTTTTTGCTACGAAGTCAGTTTCACAATTCAACGTTAAGATAACACCTGTAGTACCATCTGCTGAAGTTTGCGCTAAAACCAATCCTTCTTTAGCCTCATTATCACCACGTTTCGCAGCAATTTTTTGACCTTTTTTACGAAGAACGTCAACTGCTACTTCAAAATCACCATTAGCTTCAACTAATGCGTTTTTGCAGTCCATCATTCCTGCACCTGTTTGTTGGCGCAATTTATTTACATCTGAAGCTGTGATAGCCATGATAAATATATTTAATAGTTAGTTATAAATTATTCTGCTGATTTATCTTCTGCTGCTGGAGCTTCTGGAGTTTCTTCTACTACTGGAGTAGCCTCAACAACTGGTGCTGCTTCCACAACTGGAGCAACTTCAACAACTGCCTCCGAAACAACTTCTTTAGAAGAATCTTCTTTATCCTTATCTTTCAAGTTTTTACGATCTTCTAAACCTTCTTGGATAGCGTTACAAATTTGATCTAAGATTAAAGAAATTGATTTTGTTGCGTCATCATTTGCAGGGATAGGGAAGTCAACCAATTTAGGATTTGAATTCGTATCTACCATTGCAAAAGTTGGGATATTCAAACGACGAGCTTCAGCTAGTGCGATATGTTCTTTTAAAATATCAACGATGAAAATAGCTGCTGGTTGACGAGTCATGTCTGAAATCGAACCAAATGTTTTTTCTAATTTCTCTCTTTGACGAGTTTTAAATAATTTTTCTCTTTTATTTAACGTTTCCCAAGAACCATCAGATTTCATTTTATCAATCGTAGCCATTTTACGGATTGATTTACGAGTTGTTTGAAAGTTAGTTAACATACCACCTGTCCAACGTTCTGTTACAAACGGCATATTTACTTTAGTTACTCTTTCAGAAACGATTTCTTTCGCTTGTTTTTTTGTTGCTACGAAAAGAACTTTTTTACCTGATTTTGCAATTTGTTTCATTGCTGCACAAGCTTGATCAAGGTGAACCATTGTTTTATTCAAATCAATGATGTGAATTCCTTTTTTCTCTTCGAAAATGTATGGAGCCATTGCTGGATTCCATTTTCTTTTAAGGTGACCAAAATGAACACCTGCTTCTAATAATGTTTCAAAATTTAATTTAGACATATTTTGTTTTTGTTTACTTTCCTGTTTATACTAATTGCACAACCAAAGAGGGTAATAAAGTTTATTAAAGTACTCAGTGGTTTGGATGCTAAACTTCCAATAACGATTAACGTTTCGAGAACTGGAATTTTTTACGTGCTTTTGGTTGACCTGGTTTTTTACGCTCTACCATACGAGGGTCACGTGTCATCAATCCTTCAACTTTTAATAAAGGTTTGTTTTCAGCTTCCAACTCAACTAGAGCTCTTGATATACCTAAACGAATTGCTTCTGCTTGGCCGTTGATTCCTCCACCGTTAACATTTACTTTAATATCGTATTGTCCAACTGTGTTTGTAAGAATGAAAGGTTGATTGATTTTTGCTTGTAAAACATCAATTGGGAAAACAGTTGTCATTTCTTTCTTGTTAACCAAGATGTTTCCTGTTCCTTTTGATAAATAAACACGCGCTACTGCTGTCTTTCTTCTTCCTAAAGCGTTAATTACGTCCATAATTTTTATTTGAGTGTATCAAGATTTAATAATTCTGGTGTTTGAGCCTCATGTTTGTGAGTTGTACCAGTATATACTTTTAAATTTCTGTATAATTGTCTTCCTAAAGTATTTTTAGGCAACATACCTTTAACCGCTTTTTCAATTAAACGCTCAGGGTGTTTTCTCAACATTTCTTCAGCTGTTGTAAAACGTTGACCACCTGGATAACCAGAGAAACGAACGTATTCTTTGTCAACCAATTTTGTGCCAGAGAAAGCAACTTTTTCTGCATTGATAACAATTACATTATCACCACAATCTGCGTGTGGCGTATAACATGTTTTGTACTTTCCACGGATGATTTTAGCAATCTTACTTGCCATACGTCCTACGGTTTGTCCTTCTGCATCAACGATAAACCACTTTTTGTCTGCAGTTTCTTTGTTGCCTGATAACGTTCTGTAACTTAGTGTATTCACGGTATTTTTTATTTTAATATAGTGCTTATTACCTAAAATTAGGGGTGCAAAGATACTATTTTAGTTTTTATTTACAAATGAAAAAGAAAAAAATATGCTTTATTTCTTTTTAAATGAATTTATTGCAGCAATTGTAAAATCACTTAGGACTAATTTTCCGCTCATTTCTGCGCGTTCGACTAATAAAGTATCCCAATTTTCTGTTCCTTGCCAAAAAACATTTTTTAACATACGCATCGCTTCTGGATTTGAATTGGAAAGCTGCACTGCTAAGCGGTTTATTTCTGTATCCATTTCTGCAACGGTGTCAAAAACTTCCATATATAATCCTTTGGATTTCGCCCAAGAAGCAGATCGCCATTCTGTTGCATTTATTGCTAATTCACTCATTGCCGACAAGCCAATTTTACGTTCAACTGCTGGCCCTACAACGAAAGGACCAATTCCAACAGCTAGTTCAGAAAGTTTCACAGAAGCTGAGTCAACAGCTAAACAATAGTCTACTGCAGATGCCACTCCTACTCCACCTCCAACTGCTTTTCCTTGAACACGTCCAATAATGAATTTTGGACATTTTCTACAAGTATTAATTACACTTGCAAAACCAGAGAAGAATTTTTTTCCAACTTCTAAATCAGTGATTGAAATTAATTCATCAAAACTCGCTCCTGCACAAAATGCTTTTTCTCCTTCCGATTTTAAAACAATCACTTTAACGCTTTCATCTTCTCCTAATTGAGTTATTGTTGCGGCAAGTTTTTGTAAAATTTTCCCTGGTAATGAATTACTCATTGGGTGTCCAAAAGTAATAGTTCCAATTCCTGTAGCTTGATCAATTTCAAAAGATACACTTCCTTGTTCGATAATCGTTGACATATTGGCTGACTATTTTAAATTGATGCTATCTGTTCCAATTAAAGTTCCATCACAATAGATTTTCACTTTGTAATTTCCTTTTGGTGTTCCCTCGCCTCTTAAATCATAATAAATAGTAATGTCAACAGATTGATTTTGATAATCAATATCTTTCTTATCTGAGTAAGCTACAGTGCCATTTTCAGATTCTAAAGTGTTTCCACCTCGTGTTTGTAAAGTTTGACCATCAGGAGCAATGATTTGTAAGTACACTGTTTTCTTACCCGCCGAAGTAAGCGTATTTTCAGACAAAGTAAAACTTGAACGAAACTGAACGACATTTTTAGCTTTTTCCGTTGGCTCTGTTGTTTTGTTCAGCTTCATTCTTAATGCTTCCGTATTAATGCCATAAGCAGAAAGTTTACTTCCTTTTTTAACTAGATCCGTTTTTTCTTCTGCATCTTTTTTATAATTGTCACGCTCAACAGTTGTAGTTGTAAGTTTTGTAGATGTAACGTCCAATTCTGAAGATAACTTGATATTCAATGTATTCAATGAATCGATTTGCTTCACATAGCTTTTCATAATGTCACGTAAAGTCTCATTTTCTTTATTTAATTTGAATAATTTTGAAGCTGTCAGACGGCCACTTCTTTTTGCAGCATCCAACTCGTTCATCAAAGACATAATTTTCTCTTTTTGTTGATTCAAACTATCTGCTTTTGAAGCATCTTTTTCAATTAACTTATCATAAGTTGCAAGCATGTTTTTGAAATCTTTTTTAATGTCATTAGAAATATTACCAACATAACCTTGCATCATGTCGTTCATTCCTTGCATGTCAGATTTCAATGTCAAATTCTCATTTGTACAATTATTCAACTCTGTTCTCTTATTTGACCACATGTAAGACATTACGGCTAAACCTCCTAAAAGAAGGAAAATAATGATCATAAACACTCCATTGGAATTCTTTTTGTTTTCTGTTTCACTCATTTTTTATTGTTTTGGAGTTCAAAATTAGTTATTTCATTTTTAAGAATACTAATCGAAATTTTGAAATGTAATGTTTCTAAGAAATCTTGTAATACTTTGAGTTCCAACTGCGGTAAATCGACTGTCGGATGAAGCTGGGTAAGGACCACCATGATTCATTGCTTCGTCAACACGAACGCCTGTTGGAATACCATTTATAATTATTCTACCAACCTTAAATGATAATAAATCAATAACTTCATCAAAATCAAGACTTTTAATGCTATCTCCTACAATTGTCCCTGTAAGTTGTCCTTCCAATTTTGCTAAACAAGTCTTCAATTCTACGCTGTTTTCATAACTTACAATCAGTGCAAAAGGTCCAAATACTTCTTCTTGTAATTGATTGTGTGCTAAAAATTCCTTCGCATCAATTTGTAAAATCGCTTGTCTTCCTTGTAAATGTTCCAATTGTCCTTTTTTTTCTACCAATGAATTTGCCACTAAACTTTCACGCTCTTTTTTCAGTAATTCAAACTTGTTTTGAATAGATGGGTGAAGCATATAAAATGAAGATTGTTCGATTACTTCTTCTATGAGTCTTGTTGTTAATTCATTTCCTTTTTTACTTTTTGGAATAAAAAACAAACCTGGCTTGGTACAAAATTGTCCTGCATCGTTGCAAATCGAACCAGCAAAAAGTGGCGCAAAGTGATTTATTTTTTCTTCAAAGCCATTTTCTAAAAAAACAACCGGATTAGCACTTCCCATTTCCGCAAAAACAGGAATAGGCGATTTTCTTTTACTTGCTAAATCCATAATTGCTCTTCCTCCACGAATACTTCCTGTGAAACCAACAGCTTGAATTCGAGCGTCAGTAATTAATTGTGTTGCAACCTCAAATCCATCATCTATTAAATGTTGGAAAATCCCTTCTTCTAAACTTAATTTTCTAATTGCTGAAAGAATACAGTTTGAAACTTCTAGACTTGTTCCAACGTGCATCGGGTGTGACTTAACAACTACTGGACATCCAGCAGCTAAAGCAGCAACGCTATCCCCTCCAATTGTTGAATAAGCTAAAGGAAAATTACTTGAGCCCATTACTAAAACTGGACCAATTGCTAGAGGTTTTTTTCTTAAGGAAGGTAAATTTTGACTCGCCGTAGTAAAGGTTTCCAACTCCTTCCAATTGTTCAATAGAAAATCAGAAAAGGATGTTAATTGAAAAATAGTCCTAGTAAATTCAATTTCAAATCGCGCTTTCGACAAGCCACTTTCACTACAATAAAATGCTTCAATTGTTGATTTAGCATTTCCTAATTCTTGAGCAATTTGAAGCAAAAGTTCGCTCCTTAAAGTTGGACTTGTCTTTGAATAACTGAGAAATGCTTTTTGTGATTTTTCCAAAGCAAGTTCTACCTCCTCTTGAGTGGAACAACAATACTTTATTGGGTTAAAATCATTGAGTTGAGGATTAAAAGTTTGAAATCCCCTCATTGTTTTAGTTTACTTCAGAAAGTGAAAATACGTAGCTTTCCATAATCTGATTCGCTAACATTTTTTTGCAAGCTTCATCTACTTTTTCTTCAGCAAGTACTTTTGAATCAGCTTCCACAAACAAACGGATATGTTTACCAATTCTAACTCCATCTATTTCAGCTAAACCTATGTTTTTCATAGAATTAGTAACTGCTTTTCCTTGTGGGTCTAATAATGCGTCGTGTGGCATTACGTCAATTTCAGCTTTGAATTTCATTTTTTTTCTTTGTTTGATAATTTTCAATTAGCGATAAAAACAAGTACAAAAATACGATAATTGGAATAGCCCAAAAGGTTAAAAGTGGAATAATTATCAACGAAATTCCTATTAGGCTGAAACGAAAGTAATTGTCTTTCCACGTCCATGTTTTAAACTTCAAAGCAATCATTGGAATATTAGAAACCATTAACAATGAAAACAAGACCGAGATAGCGCTCAAGGTATAACAATCAAAAAGCGCGTGAATAACCTTTGGCTGATGTCCCCAATTTTGAAGGTTGTAGGAAAAATACAAAGGAAAGAACAAAAAGAAAATAGTATTTAATGGAGTTGGTACACCGATAAATTTATCACTTTGATTTTCGTCAATATTAAATTTTGCCAAACGAAACATAGAGAAAAAAGGAATCACCATCGCTACAAAAGGTAAAAATTTAATACTCGCATCAAAGTTATTGGGCACTTCGTAAACCAATGCTTGAAACCAAGCTGCAACTTGAAAGTAAACGAAATAACTTAAATCATTTTGATATACTCTTGCGCCATCTTCAGCAGGAATTAAGGAACTAATATCAATTCCTAAGATTATCATTACCAACATCAAAACACCAGGTGCAACACCAAAAGTTATCATATCAGCCAAAGAATCTAATTGCTTACCCATAGGGCCAGCAATTTTTAATTTTCGCGCAATAAATCCATCAAAAAAATCGAGCACTGCACCACCAAGAATAAAAAAAGGGGCAATATCAATTCGTCCTGCTAATGTTAAAATAATGGAGACAAAACCACAAAGCATATTTGCGGCAGTAAAAAGATTAGCTAAATTGAACATTTTACGATCAATTGTTTTTTAAAAGTGTTAATACTAACTTTGTTTGCTATAAATTTACAAGTCAATGCAAATCAACTTGACAAAGAACACAATTTTTCGTCAAACTGATAGTTATTGATATAAATAAAATTTTAATGATTAAATCAATTAGCCTTTCAATCGCCGTTATAACTTGTGCTTATTTACAAGCACAGGAAACTACTATTGCTCCAAAATATTCGAATGAGTTTTTATCTTTAGGTGTTGGCGCTGAATCATTTGGAATGGGAAATGCAGTTGTTGCAAGTACCGCTAATGCCAATTCAATTTATTGGAATCCAGCAGGTTTGACGAGCATAAATAAATGGGCTGAAGTTTCATTTATGCATTCTGAATATTTCGCGGGAATTGCTAAATACGACTACCTAGGAATTGCCCATTCTATTGACGATAAAAGTGCTTTAGGTTTTGCTGCTATTCGTTTTGGAGTTGATGACATTCCAAACACTACTCAACTTATTGATAACAATGGCGTTATAAATTATGACAATGTTACTTCTTTCACAGCGGGAGATTATGCATTTATGTTATCTTATGCTCGTAAATTAAATGTTCCGGGATTGAGTTTAGGTGGAACTACAAAAGTAATCTATCGAAAAGTTGGCGATTTTGCAAAATCTTTTGGCTTTGGAATCGATGCGGGACTGCAGTATCACTTACCAAAACATTGGAAATTTGGATTAATGGCAAGAGATGTTAGTTCAACTTTTAATGCTTGGGTTTTTGAATTAGATGATGCGACGCGCGATGTATATATTAACACCGGAAATGCTATTCCTCAAAATGGCTTAGAATTAACTTTACCAAGAATTATTCTAGCTGCTGCTGGAAATTTTGATATCGGTTCGAAAGGTTTAAACGCTGGAGGTGAAATCGACTTTGACATTACAACAGACGGAAAAAGAAACGTTTTAATTAGTGCAAATCCTATTTCAATTGACCCACATGCAGGTTTATTCTTCGGTTTTAAAGAATTAGTAAAAGTAAGAATGGGTGTTTCAAACGTTCAACAATTCACAAATCTTGACGATTCAAAATACTGGGGCATTCAACCAAACATTGGAATGGGCTTGGCTTTCAAAGGATTTTCATTGGATTATGCCTTCACACGACTTGGTGCTTCTGAGGCAAATTATTACACGCACATATTTTCAGTTCGCTTAAAATTAGATAAACCTAAAAACGCAGTTAAATGAGAAAGTTTTACGCTTTACTTTTTATTTGTTTTTTTATTACATGTGGACATTCGCAAACTTTTGGTAACGAATGGATTAACTACAATCAGAAGTATTATGCAATCAATGTTGTTCAATCTGGAATTTATAAAATTGATTACAATACTTTAGCCTCCTCAGGAGTTCCTTTGACTACTTTTTATTCTAGTAATATTCAAATTTTCGGAAGACAGAAAGAGATTCCGATTCACATTGAAGATGGAGGAGACAATATTTTTGGTTTGGGTGACTATTTTCTTTTTTATGGTGAACGAAATGACGGTTGGTTAGATTCAACGCTTTATAATAATACAGCTGAAATGGGAAATCCTAAATACAGCTTGTACAACGATACCATTCAATATTTTTTTACTTGGAATAATTCTTCAAATAATAACCGTTTTGTTATTGAAACAGATGTTAATTACAATGGTTTTATTGCTTCTGATTTTGTTGAATTTGAAACTTTTACCTTTTATAATCAACAATATAACGAGGGAGAAAAATCTGCTGATGCTTCAAGTTCGTTTTTTGTTGAAGGTGAAGGATGGGGAAGAACACCTCAAAACGGTGCTACAAATAGTTACACTTGGGATATGAGTACAACCCAATTAACCAATATTTATCAAGGATTAAATGCTCCTAATATTAAATACAATGCCGTTGTTGTCGGCACTTCAAATGCAGCAGCACCTTCAAATCAGCCAAACCATCGTACAAGACATACAATTGGCTCAAGTAATTTTGTGATTTACGATACAACCTTTACAGGATACAAGGCGGTTACAGCAAATAAAAGTATTCCTGCTTCTGATTTTCCAAATTCTGGGAATTTGGGTTTCAAAGTTCAAATTGTGAATAGTTTAGGTGTTGCAACAGATTTTCAATCCTTAAATTTTTGGTCATTTAGATACCCAAGAATTCCATCTTTTGCAAATGCTAGCAAGTTGACTTTTAAAGTTTACAATTCTTCTATTCAAAATAAAATACGTTTAAATATTTCAAATGTAAATATGCCTAATCCAACATTATTTGTATTTGGAACAGTAGCTCGCAAAATTCCACTTTCATCTTATAATGGTGATTATGTAGTAGTTATTCCGAATAATGGTTCAATTGATTTGCAACAAGTTGTTATAGAGGATGCAACAAGTTTTATAAATGTTTCCAACCTTAGAGCCGTTAATGGCACTGGAGATTTCACCAATTTTACAGCTATACCAAATATTGATGAAGCCCTGTTATTCATTTACAACAAGAAATTAAAAAACAAAACACTAGAATATGCAGCTTACCGAAGTTCAGCATCAGGTGGTAGTTATAATGTGATTCTTGCTGATATTGAAGAATTATATCAACAATATGGAGGTGGTATTCAAAAACACATCAACGGTTTAAGACGTTTTGCACACAAAATGTATGTAACTTCAACCGTAAAGCCTGTTGGATTGTTTCTGGTAGGAAAAGGAATTCGCGAGGCTAACATTACATCTGCTACTAATTTAGGGCCAGGTTCTCGAACAAATGCTGCAGCTTACGCTAACAATTTGATTCCAACCTTCGGACAACCATCATGTGATGTTTGTATCACTTCTAACCTTCCCCAAACAGATAAATTTACACCATTGATTCCTACAGGAAGGATATCGGTTATTTCCGAAGATGAACTGCAAATTTATTTCTCGAAAGTTATTCAATATGAGGAGCAACAAAAACAAAACTCAGTTTATTCAAGTCCAACGAAAGACTGGCAAAAGCAACTTTTACACTTTGCAGGAGGAACATATGTTGCAGAACAATCACAATTCCAAGATTATTTAACTGAAATGGGGGACATTGCAGAAGGGGATTTTTTCGCAGGAAATACTAGATTAATCAAAAAAGAAAGTAGCAGCCCTATCACCCCCTCCGAATTACAGTCTATCAAAAACAGAATTAGTGACGGCGTAAGTGTAATGAATTTCTTTGGTCATTTTACAACATCTGAAAGTGGATTTGACGTAAACTTAGATGAGCCACAATTTTGGAATAACCAAGGAAAATATCCTATTCTACTTGCAAATTCTTGCTACAATGGTAATATATTCCACAATTCAACCTCCAATTCTCAAAATTTTGTTTTGGCTCCAAATGGTGGTGTAATTGCTTACATCGGTACTATTAATTATGGTTTTTCCTATGCTTTGAATTCTTTTTCAAAAAATTTCTATAAGCAATTTAGCACATACAACTATGGTGGAACGATAGGAGAACACATTAAAAATACAATTGATTCAGCTTTAACGACAAATCCTTCATTGATAACTGAGGCTACTTTTTGCCAAATGACGTTGAATGGTGACCCAATGCTTCGGTTGAATTATCACAACAAACCTGAAATTGAACTCACAGAATCTAGAGTAAATTTTGGTCCTGAAAACATTTCCTATGCAACTGATTCGATTGAAGTTAAAATCCAATTAAGAAATTTAGGCAAATCAATTATCGATACATTTAACATTGAAATCAAACGCGATTTTCCTAATTCATTAACCGATTCCGTCTATAACATTAAAGTTTTTGGAATGGATTATGAGAAGCTTATCACAAAAAAAATGCCTTTCCAACCCACTATTGGTATTGGATTGAATAAGTTTACTATCAGTGTAGATATTCCGAATCTTGTCGCAGAACAATACGACGAATCGGCAAACAATCGCATTATTAGAAACTTCTTCATCGGTGTTGATGGAATTGAACCTATTCAACCAACTGATTTTGCTGTAGTTCCTTCGAATCAAGTTACGGTTTATGCCTCTACGTTGAATCCAATGGCAGAACTTCAAACCTATCGCTTTGAAATAGATACCTTGCCAACGTTTAATTCAAACTTTAAACGTTTCGCTGAAATAAGTGAAATTGGAGGTGTCAAATCCGTAAATCCAAACCAGTGGAAATTAGCTTCAAATAATCAACTTTCAAGTTTAATTCTTGAAGATAGTATTGTTTATTATTGGCGTGTAGCACTTGTCGAACCAACTTTGATTTGGAAACAACGATCTTTTCAATACATTCAAAATAAATCAGGCTGGGGGCAAGCAGATTATCATCAATTTACAGCAAATAATTTAAGTGGTTTAACTTTGAATTCATCCACCGAGTTTAGAGAATTTCAACCCAACTATTCTGATATTTCCTGTTTAGCACTTGCCGCAACACCTGGCGCGAATTTATATGAAAATGCCTGGTACCTCAACGGAATTCAACAAGATTACAATATTTGTACAGTCACTCCAAAATTTCAAGTAGCAGTTATTGATCGCTCTACATTAACAGCTTGGGAAACACGATTTACTTATTCCAATGGTACGGTTGCCAATCCTAATAATAATTTCGGAAATGCGAATGACAATGGTGGATGTGAGCAAAGACCAATGAAGTTTTTTACCTACAACCAAAATAATGCAACACAACTAGCTGCCTTTAGAAATCTTGTAGAAAATGAAGTTCCTTTTGGAGATTACATTTTGATTTATTCGCCAATAACAACACGTTATGATTGGTTAAATACATTTGATCCAGCTGTTTTTCAAACCTTTGCGAATTTAGGTTCGGATAGCATTGTGCCTGGAAGAGCTAATCGACCGTTTATCTTTTTAACGCGAAAAGGCGACCCGAATTTTGTGGTTGAATTGTGTTCTCAAAACAATGAACCAATTTTCTTGGATACACTTATTTCAGGTGTTCAATCTTTTGGAGTAGAAACTAGCCCAGTTATTGGTCCTGTTGCCGATTGGAAGTCTTTGTATTGGAATTACAAAAAAATGGAAGCTAATTCACAAGATAGTACAAAACTTGAAGTTCAAGTTTTAAATGCTTATGGCACTTATCAATTCTCCATTTACCCAACAATAACTTCTGGAGATTCTTTATTAAATCTTGATAATCTGATTGATGCAAATCTTTACCCGAACATTCGATTAGTAGCGAAATACAATGACAATATCAATTTAACACCAAGTCAATTACAAAACTGGCACGTTGTCTATTCTCCCTTACCTGAAGCCGCAATTGATGGTACTGCAGGAATTACTTGGATTCCAAACATGGACTCAATTCAAGAAGGAAATCAAGCGAAATTTGCTGTTAATATTCGAAACATTAGCAACGTTTCTATGGATTCTTTATTGGTGAATTATTACATAACAGACGCTAACCAAGTAAGACGAGACTTAACTTATCCGCGCAAAGATTCGCTTGGAGTTGGTGAAACATTAAGAGATACCATTTTAATTTCAACTAACGGACTTATTGGTGCGAATTGGTTCAATATGGAAGTAAATCCTTATGTTGATGCTAACTTGACTTTGTTGGATCAACCTGAATTATCTCATTTAAATAATGTACTTCAATTTCCATTCAAAGTAGTTGGAGAAAATAAAAATCCTTTATTGGATGTAATCGTCAATGGTCGGCATATAATGAATAAAGACATCGTTGCACCTACAAGTGAAATTGTAATTACTTTAAAGGATGAGAATCCATTTTTAGTAATGAATAGTGATGCTGACACGTCCTTATTTGGTATTTATTTAACAGATCCAGACGGAATTCAAAAACGCATTTATTTTACGGATAATTCTGGAAATCAAATTATGTCATGGATTCCAGCTACAACTCAGAATAAAAAATTCAAAATTATTTTTCCAACTTATTTTGAAAAATCAGGAACGTATTCTCTTCTTGTACAAGGGACAGACCGTTCTGGAAATCTTTCTGGAGATTTAGAATACAAAATTAGCTTTGAAGTAATTCACGAATCAATGATTAGTCAAATGATGAATTACCCAAATCCGTTTTCAACTAGCACACGGTTTGTGTATACTATAACTGGTGATGCGATTCCAGACGACATTCAAATTCAAATTATGACTGTAAGTGGAAAAGTGGTGCGTGAAATTAACGAAGCAGAACTTGGTCCAATTCAAATTGGCAGAAATGTTTCGTCTTATGCATGGGATGGAAAAGACCAATTTGGTGATCCGTTAGCAAATGGTGTTTATTTATATCGGGTTAAAACTAGAATCAACGGAAAAGAAATCAAACAACTTGAAACTGGCGCTGATAATTATTTTCACAAAGGTTTAGGTAAGATGTATTTGATTAGGTAAAGAATTATTATTAAGCTGAATTATTGCTTTATATTTTCTTGCTTTTAACGACATGCCTTTGAAAAAAGTAGTTGAAAATGCCATCACAAGCATATCTACAGATTTCAAAAAAAATAATAGGAATAATACTAGCAAAAATGGTGCTTTCGAACGAAAAAAATCAAATTGAGAATCCTTCAGATTTAATCATTAGAAATTCGTTGTAGAAATAAAAAAACGTCCAAACCCATTCGGACTTGAACATTTTATTAAGTAGTTGTTTAATTCTATTTCACTTTTTCTTCTGTTTTATTGACCATTGATTTTCCTTCCCAAGCTAATGCTCCTAGAAATAACAACAGGTTTAATATAGAAAAAATGGAAGCATATCTAGAACCTTTTATATAAGATGCTGGTTCAAATTTCCACTCAATGTTGTGTTTTCCTGCTGGAATCATAGCGCCACGCAAAATATAATTTGCTCTAAAAGTTTCAATCTGTTCTCCGTCAACATAACAATTCCAACCTTCTGGATAGTATACCTCACTAAAAATTGCAGGTAATTCTGTTGTTGAATTGGAGCTGTATTTCAAAACATTTGTTCCATAGTTTGTTAATTTAACCGTTGCTGTTGAATCTTTTGAATACCTTGATTTCAAAGCAATCGAAGGAAATTCTTTTTTATTAAAAATAGCTTCTTCTTTTGAATTTAATCCTTCAAGTGATTTCATCTCCTCATTTGAAGAATTTACGATTTTCATTTTACCAACAAACCAAGCGGCACCATTAGCATTCACATTTTTAATCGGTTCTTTCGTTCTGTCAAGTACTAAATACTTTGTATTCAACATGTTTAAAACGGCGTTCGAGTCAGTAACAGCGATCTCATTAATTTGAATTGTATCAAAAACTTGCTTTGCATTTTCATTGGTTACCATTCCATTCATTCCATAAACTTGTAACTTCATATTTTTAGCCATCGAAATTTCTTTGTTGATGCGATTCATTTCATCAAAAATGTAGAAATCAGCAATTTCTTGGTAACGCTTCAATTTTGCTCCGTGATAACCTCCAATACTTTTATGGAAATAACTAGTTGTTGTTTCTGCAAAAGGATTTGAAAAAGATAAAACTCTGTAATTAGTATTTAAGCTCAATACCCCAAAAGCAGCAAAAGCTCGTCGCGTTTGTTCGTCTGTGATTTGTTTGTATTGAATTGATTCCACCATTTTTGATTGAAGCTCTGAAACTTTTGAAGCAAAATTTGGAACACTTCCCATTTCACTCGCTAAGATTCGATTGTCAGCCAAAGCTGGAAGTGTTGGGAAAGCTGCGGCATCAATAGGTTCGTAGCTTTTATAAATTCCACCTTCTTCTTCATTGTTCAAATAGCGTTTTGAAACTGAAATATTATCAAATGCCACAACAGCAATCGCAACCAATGAAATCAAGAAATGCGAAACTTTTGTGTAAACGGATGCTAAAACAATTCCACAAGCTAAAATTACAAGAAGTAATGCTCTCCCCATATCGCCTTTGTATAGTCCAATTCTTGTATTAATAAGTTCTCCCTTCAATCCATTTACAAAAGTAACTTGTGCAGGATCTTGTGATTTTCCAGCTTGAGCAAACATTTTCACTTCTTCGGCAGAAATAAATGATCCTGAAAGCGACGGGATAATGTACAGTATTGCAATTAGAAAAGTAATGCCACCTGTTGCGTAAAGCCAAATTTTCTTGTCGCCAATAATTCCTTCTTTTTTGAAAAAGCGATCTAAAAACAAAACTCCTAAAGCAGGAATCATTACTTGTAGCAAAACCAAAATCATTTTTGAATCGCGGAATTTATTGTACATCGGAAATTTATTGATAAAAAAGTTATTAATTCCACCAGGATCATTGGATGCTAGTAAAATTGCTAAAATTGAAATCGCTAAGAAAGGCCACTTCAAATTGTCTTTCAATAAAATCAAGCCTAAAAGGAAAAATCCTATCATCGCAGCACCAAAATAAAATGCGCCACCAGTAAACGATTGTCCACCCCAATAACGATTCATTTGTGCGATTTGCTCCGCATATTGACCATCGACATTTAACATTGCTTCCTCGTCATTTCCAAGGTATTCTCCACGCTCTCCTTTTGCATTTGGTGCTAAAATCGAAAGAAATTCACCCGGGCCGAAATTGTATTCTAAGATATAGTTTTTATTTAAACCTTCTTTTTCTTGAACGTTGGTTGGATTTTTTGGTTTAATCGTTAAATCCGTCGTTCCTCTTGTTGTAAACTCACTGTATTCTAAGGTTGTCAATAAGTTACTCGCTGCTGGAAGTACACCTAAAACTGTTGCAACAGTCAAAGCTACAACCGTTTTTCCTAGAGTTAAAATCTCTTTCTGAATCAATAAACGAATAGCTTCTCCAAAAGCAACGGCCACTAATAAAAACGCAAAATAATAGGTCATTTGTAGGTGATTTGCTGTGATATTCAAGCCTAAAAACAAACCAAAAATAGCACTTCCCAGTAACCATTTACCTCGAAAAGCAAGCAACATTCCACCTAAAGCAGGCGCCATATAAATAATTGCATTCACTTTAGTTATGTGACCTCCAGCTAAATAAAGAATGTTAATAGTAGAAAAACCAAAACCTATTGCACCCAAAATTCCAAGCCAAGGATTAATTTTTAAACATAAGGCAAAAATGTAAAAACCAAGCATCGCCACAAACAAAATTCCGACAGGTGTTGGTAAACCAAGTTTAATAATTCTATCTACGTAAATTAACACATTAGAATCGTGAGAAACAGAAACTTGATAAGCTGGCATTCCACCAAACATAGAATTTGACCAAAGTGGTTCTTTGTTATCATTCATCAAACGATAATCAACGATTTCTTTTGCCATTCCTTGGAATTGTTTCACGTCACTTTGGCGCAATGCATTTCCATCAAAAAGAGGTGAAAAATAAATACTCGACAATCCGATGAAAACGGCGATTGCAATGATGTGAGGTAGAAGTGCTTTTAATTTTGAATTCATAAGTTGAAAATTAAGTTGCTAAAAGTATTAATATTGATGTTTTGGATTGGCATAAGTTTGAATTTCTTCTTCTTGGATTTCATTTCCGCAAAGAATAATTAAGCGCTCAATAATATTGCGTAATTCTCGAATATTCCCAGTCCAATCAACGTTTTGAAGTGCTTTAATTGCTTTAGGAGTGAACGATTTTTTAGCGATGCCGTGTTCTTGGCAAATACTTGTTAGAAAATGTTCTGCTAATAAAGGAATGTCGTCTTTTCTATCATTTAAGGAAGGAACATGAATCAAAATTACTGCCAAACGATGGTATAAATCTTCTCTGAAGCGTCCTTCTGCAATTTCTTTTCGGAGGTCTTTGTTCGTTGCAGCCAAAACGCGACAATTCACTTTAACATCCTTTTCTCCTCCAACTTTTTGGATCACATTTTCTTGCAATGCACGCAATACTTTTGCTTGAGCTCCAAGTGACATATCTCCGATTTCATCCAAGAATAAAGTTCCACCTGAAGCCAATTCAAATTTTCCTTTTTTGTCCTTAACAGCAGAAGTAAATGCTCCTTTTTCATGTCCAAACAATTCGCTTTCAATTAATTCTGAAGGAATCGCAGCACAATTTACTTCGATAAAAGGCATTTTATTTCTATTCGATAAATCATGAAGAGAGCGAGCAACTAATTCTTTTCCCGTTCCATTTGCCCCGGTAATCAATACACGAGCATCAGAAGGAGCAACTTTTTCAATCATCTCCTTTATTTTCTGTATGCCTTCTGACTCGCCAATAATCGAACTTCCTTTTATACGTTTAACGGTCGTTTTTAAGATTTTAGTCTCCTGAACCAAGTTATTCCGGTCTTTAACATTACGTAAAGTCACCAAAATACGGTTCAAGTCTAATGGTTTTTCAATGAAATCAAAAGCACCTTTTTTAATCGAGTGAACGGCAGTTTCCACTGTTCCGTGGCCTGAAATCATAATGATAGGAACTTCATTTCCTTCGCTTGTTAATGCATCTAGAACTTCGGAGCCATCCATCAAAGGCATTTTAATATCGCAAAAAATCAAATCTAGCGAATTTGATTTTGCAATTTCTAGCCCTTCTTTTCCATTTTCAGCTTCTAAAACTGTACAATCTTCAAACTCTAAAATTTCTTTTAAGGCTCTACGAATCGCACGTTCATCATCTATAATTAGTACTTTCATTTTTGAGAATTAACTTTATGTTCAAGCATAGGTACAAATTTAAAAGTACCATATTCTTTTAAACTCACTTCACCTTCTTGAATTTTTACAATTTTAAGCATTTTTTGTTCTGCTCCTTCTCCTACTGGAATCACCATAATACCACCTACTTTCAATTGTTTTACTAATTCAGATGGAATATCTGGTGCTCCACAAGTCACTAAAATCTTATCAAATGGCGCATAAGCAGGGCTTCCTTGATAACCATCTCCAAAAAATAATTTAGCATTGAAATTAAAGAAATCAGTCATTTTCTTTGCTTTTTGATGCAAGGAAAGATGTCTTTCAATGGAAAAAACTTTTGCACCCATTTGACACAAAATACAAGTTTGAAAACCAGAACCAGAACCAATTTCTAGTACTTTTTCTCCTTTATTTAATTCGAGCAATTCAGTTTGAAAAGCTACTGTGTATGGATGTGAAATCGTTTGACCAGCGCCAATTTGAAAAGCAGTATTGGTATAAGCTTGCTCATCAAAAGCCAAATCCAAAAAGAAATGCCTTGGAATAGCATCAAAAGCATCCAAAATTCGTTGGTCTTTGATCCCCATCTCTGCTAATTCAGAAATTAAAATTTTGCGTTTTCCTTTATGTTTGTATGTGTCGATTAAATGTTTCATTCTTTTAATGGCGAAAGTATAAAATACGATCTTTATATTTTTTAATTTATCACTTTAACTCAGTTTGAGAAAGAGGAAAATTTAAACGTTTACTTAAGGAGACTAATAAAATTCCTTTGGGCAAACAAAATTAACCTAATCTTTAAATAAGGCGAATGAAAGCACGATAAAATCTTTATATTTGCATTGGCTTGAACGGATGATTTTTAAACTTTCTTGATAATAATAGCTGGATAAATACAAATAGTATGTTATTCTATCAAATATCATGAGAAGAAAAAAGTTGAAGAAGGATTGCAAAAACTTGGTTTTAAGGTTTTTTACCGATACAAACTAGTAAAACAATGGAGTAATCGAAAAAAAGGTTTCTATATCTTTAATTTCATGCACCTAATTTATTCATTCGTATGAGTTAGATTTATTAGTTTCAAAAGTTTAGGTATTAATTGGTGACTTTCATCAAAAATGTGAGTTACTGTGGCGAAGCCGTATTTATTAAGTTATATGAAAATAGTAGTTACTGGAGGAGCAGGATTTATAGGTTCAAACACATGTGAGGCTTTTGTTAATGAAGGTTTAGAAGTTATTTGTCTTGATAATTTCTTAACTGGGAAAAGAGAAAACATTGCTCGTTTGATGGATTCTCCCTTATTTACCTTAGTTGAAGGAGATATTCGGAATTTAGAAGATTGTAAAAAAGCGGTTGAAGGTGCTGATTTAGTTTTACATTTGGCTGCTTTGGGTTCAGTTCCTCGTTCAATAGTTGATCCTATTACAACAAACAATATTAATATTGGTGGCACATTGAACATGTTAGTTGCAGCTAGAGATGCTGGCATCAAACGATTTGTTTATGCAGCAAGTTCTTCAACTTATGGTGACTCTGAAGTCCTACCGAAAGTGGAAAATGTTATTGGTCGGCCATTATCACCTTATGCAATCACAAAATATGTTAGCGAACTTTACGCGGATGTTTTTGGTACAACGTATGGTCTAGATTGTATAGGTTTAAGATATTTTAATGTTTTTGGAAGAAGACAAGACCCAAATGGAGCTTATGCAGCTGTAATTCCAAAATTTACTGCCAATTTACTTCAAAAAGAATCTCCAGTTATCAATGGTGATGGGACTTTCTCTAGAGACTTTACTTATATAGATAATGTTATACAAATGAACAGATTGGCTTTATTTACAGAAAACAAAGCTGCCTTGAATGAAGTCTATAATGTTGCTTTTGGGGATAGTTCAACTTTGAATGAATTGTATTATGAATTGAGAACCTATTTGTCTGAGTATGATTCAAGTATTTCAACACTAGAACCAATTTACGGTCCTAATAGAAAAGGCGACATCCCTCATTCATTAGCATCTATTGATAAAGCAAAAAGTTTACTTGGATATGATCCAAAATTTTCATTGAAAACTGGATTGAAAGAAACAGTAAAATGGTATTGGGAGAATGTGGTTTCTTTAGATATTAAATAATTGAGTGCATATTATTTAGAGTTTCTCTTCGAAATTTAAATCTTAAAAGAACACTGAAAGGAAAATCATAAGCCTTTTGTGTTCTTTTTTTGTTTTCAAATACAATTACTAAAATGAAAAAAAAAACAAACGAAATAATTTTTATTGGATATTCTGGTCATTCTTATACGGTTATTGATGTTGCCAAAAAAGCTGAATATGAACCAAAAGGGTATTTTGATTTAGTTGAGAACACACTAAATCCTTTTCAATTAACTTATTTAGGGGATGAAAGATTATTTGATTTTTCAAAAATCGGTTTCTTCGTGTTTCCTGCTGTTGGTGACAATTGGTTAAGAATGAAAATTCACAAATTCATTCAGCAAAATAACTTAAACGAGTGCCAATTAATTCACCCTAAAGCAATCGTTGGTTTTGATGTTTCAATTGAGAATTCAACATTAATAGCAGCTGGCGTAATCATAAATCCACTTTGTAAAATCGGAGTTGGTTGCATTCTAAATACAGGCTGTATTTTAGATCATGAAGCTACCGTCGAAAATTACGTTCATATCGGTCCTGGCGCTACATTAGCTGGAAATGTTTCTGTAGGTGAAGGTTCTTTTATTGGAGCAAATACGACAATCATTCAAGGAGTTACAATTGGCAAAAATTGTATAATAGGAGCCGGAAGTGTTGTTCTTAATAACGTTGATGATAATACAGTTATGGTTGGTAATCCTGCTAAATTTTTAAGACGAAATGACTAAAGTTTTTATTATTGCTGAGGCTGGAGTTAATCATAATGGTGATTTAGAAAAAGCTAAAAAAATGATTAAAGTTGCAGCAGAAGCAGGAGCAGATGTTGTGAAATTCCAAACTTTTAAAGCAGAAAAATTAGTTTCAAGTTCAGCAAAAAAAGCACAATATCAACAAAATAATATTGGAGAGACAGACGAGTCTCAATTTAATATGTTAAAAAAACTAGAATTACCTTACGATTGGCATCAAGAACTAATCGATTATGCAAAAACACACAATATTCAATTTGCATCGACAGGTTTTGATGAGGAAAGTGTTGATTTTTTAGCAAATTTAGGACAATCATTTTTTAAAATCCCTTCAGGTGAAATAACTAATCTGCCTTATTTACAACACATTGCAAGCAAAAATAAGCCAACGATTCTATCAACAGGTATGGCGAATTTAGAAGAAATAACTGAAGCAGTTGAAGTTTTATTAAATGAAGGATTGACAAAAGAAAATATTACGGTTTTACATTGCAATACAGAATACCCAACTCCAATGGAGGATGTAAATTTGAAGGCTATGCTTCACATCGAACAAGTTTTACAAGTTAAAATTGGTTATTCTGATCACACGTTAGGAATCGAAGTTCCAATTGCGGCAACGGCTTTAGGTGCAACTGTAATTGAAAAACACTTTACTTTAGATAGAACATTGCCTGGTCCTGACCATTTAGCATCGTTGGAACCAACTGAATTAAAAGCAATGATTCAAGGGATTCGAAATATAGAAAAAGCATTGAGCGGTAATGGTATCAAATCACCGAGTAAATCTGAAAGTAAAAACAAAATCATTGCAAGAAAAAGTATTTTATTGAATAAAGATTTAGTTGCTGGAACAATAATAAAGAAAGAAGATCTAGAAATTAAGCGACCAGGAAATGGAATCTCTCCGATGAAAATCAATGAGGTCATAGGAAAGGAATTGAAAACCGATAAACCGAATGAAACGATTTTACAATGGGGGGATTTAAAATGAAAATAGGTGTTTTAACAAGTTCCCGAGCTGATTATGGTATTTACTTGCCTTTGTTAACAGCCATGAAAAATGACTCACGATTTGAGTTAAGTATCATTGCGTTTGGCTCTCATACGCGACATGAATTTGGAGAAACGATTAATTCAATTTATTCTGATTCATACAATGAAGTAATTGCAATTGATAACCTTTTAGTTGGCGATTCACCAGAAATTATTGCTAAATCTTATGCAAATACAGTTTCCGTTTTTTCAGATTTCTGGAGCAAAAGAGGAGCTACATTTGATTGGATTTTCTGTTTAGGCGACCGTTTCGAAATGGCAGCAGCAGTAAATGCAGGAATTCCCTTTCAACTGAAATTTGCACATTTTCACGCTGGAGAAATAACCTTGGGCGCTATTGATAATATTTATAGACACCAATTAACCTTAGCTTCAGAATTACATTTTGTGAGTTTACCCATTAATGAACAAAAAGTCTGGGAATTGACAGGAGTAAAAAATACAACAACTGTAATTGGTTCTCTAAGTCTTTTGAATCAAGTGAATTTACCTTTGCTTTCTGTTGATGAGTTTTATGAAAAATGGCAAATAGACTTATCTATTCCTACGATTTTGATAACAGTAAATCCAGAAACTGTAAATTTTGAAAAAAATGAACTTTACGCTGAAATAACTGTAAAAGCGCTTAGAGATTTAGCAAACGAATTCCAATTAGTCATAAACCCACCGAATGCAGATACAAAGGGTTCAATTTTCAGGAAAGCATTTATTGACTTACAAAAAGAAATAAAAACCATAAAAATTATTGAAAGCTTTGGCTCACAATCTTATTTTTCTTGTATGAAACACGCTGCTTTAATGGTAGGTAATACTTCAAGTGGAATTATCGAAGCTGCTAGTTTTCAGAAATATGTAATCAATATTGGAGATAGACAAAAAGGTAGATTTGCACCAGGAAATGTAATTGATATTCCATTCGACTACGATCAAATCTGTGAAAAATCAAGAATTTATATAAATCAAACTTATTTAGGGGAAAATCCTTACTTCAATAAAGACGCAATTATATTGACAATCAACAAACTTTTACAATGCGCACAATGATTTGGCAAAAACATTTAATATCAATAGAAACAACAATTAAAATTGCATTGGGACTATTGGACGATCTAGCACAAGATGCTTTACTTTTTATTGTTGACGATGAAAATAGGCTCATTGGTTCAATCACTGACGGAGATATTCGTCGTGGTCTTATGAAAGGTATTTTGATTGAAGAAAGCGTTTCAGCCGTTGCCAACTTGAAACCTAAATTTTTAATCCAAAATTCTGAAGAGTTTTTAAATCAGCTTATTGAATTCAGAGAAAAGAAGTTTAAGATTGTACCTATAGTTTCGGCCGATAAAAAACTTATCGATTGTATTAATTTCCGCCTAAAGAAAACAATTCTACCCATTGAATGTGTGATTATGGCTGGAGGCAAAGGTGAACGGTTACGTCCGTTAACCGAATCAACGCCAAAACCATTATTAAAGGTAGGAAACAAACCAATCATCGAATACAACATTGATTCCTTTAAAAATCATGGAATTGATAAATGTTGGATTTCAATAAATTACCTAGGTGAACAATTGGAAATATTTTCAGAAGAAAAACAAACTGAATCTTTTGAAATAAAAACAATTCGTGAAGATTATCCAATGGGAACAATTGGTTCAATTAAACTTATTGAACAATTTGATAAAGAAATAATTATGGTTTGTAATTCTGATTTATTGAACAATGTAAATTTAGAAGCTTTTTATCTTGATTTTATAAATTCAAACACCGATTTATCAGTAGTTACAATCCCTTACACTGTAAATATCCCTTATGCTGTTTTAGAATTGGAAAATGAATATGTTACCAATCTCAAAGAAAAACCAAGTTTTACTTATTATTCAAATGGAGGAATTTATCTTTTCAAAAAAAGTTTACTTGATTTAATCCCTGAGAATTGTCCTTTTTCGGCAACAGATTTTATGGAAAAAATCATCGAAGAAAAATTGAAGATCAAAAGCTTTCCTCATCATGGTTATTGGTTAGATATTGGAAAACATGAAGATTATAAACGTGCAAATGAAGATATTAAAACATTTCAATTTAACTTATGATTCAAATTGAAAAATACTTAATTGTGATTCCAGCAAGAGGAGGTTCGAAGGGAATTCCGCGCAAAAATATAAAGCTATTGAATGGAAAACCTTTGATTCACTACACGATTGAAGCTGCCCAAAATATATTCGATTCTAGTAGAATTTGTGTGTCAACTGAAGATCTTGAAATCAACTCTATTGCTAAAAAATCAGGATTAATCTATTCTTACCTCCGTCCTGAAAAACTTTCAACTGACATTAGTTCTTCACGTGACGTAGTTCTAGATGTTATTGACCATTACCAAAACCAAGGTCCGGTATTTGAAACTATTATTTTATTACAACCAACATCACCATTTAGAACTTCTAAGCATATTTTAGAGGCAATAAGTCTTTATGAATCTTCGGACTGTGAAATGGTTGTTAGTGTCAAAAAAACTAAAAGTAATCCCTATTTTAATCTATTCGAAGAAAATGAATCTGGGAATTTAGAATTATCCAAAAAAGGAAATTTTACTTCTCGACAAAGCGTACCTATAACATACGAATACAATGGTGCAATTTATATTTTCTCGAAAGAAACAATTCAATCGAAGCAATTTTCGGAGTTTGAAAGAATCAAAAAATATGAAATGTCAGCAATTGATTCAGTAGATTTAGATGAACCATTGGATTGGAAATTGGCAGAATTAATATTTAATGAAAAAACAGATTGAGTACTTTAAAGAATAAAACAATCAAAGCTTTTTCTTGGGATATCTTAGGACGAATTTTCATTCAAGGTAACAGCTTTATTGTATCTATTTTTCTTGCACGTTTACTTGGACCAGAGCAATTTGGACTTATAGCAACTGCTATGGCTTTCATAAGTATAAGTAGTGTTTTTATAGATATTGGATTTTCAGCAGCCTTGATTCAAAGTCAGAAAAACACACAGACTACTTACAGCTCAATCTTTTTCTTTAACATCTTTGCTGGAGCAGTATTAACACTTCTTACTTATCTAATTGCACCTTTGATCGGTAAGTTTTATGACAATTCGTTAGTAACAGACTTGGTAAGATGGTTATCATTAGTTTTTGTTTTTAATTCTTTCAATCGTATTCAGAACACTATTCTCAACAAAGAATTAAATTTCAAAGCTTTGACTTTAAGAACATTTATCGCTTCTATTGTAAGTGGAACTTTAGGTGTAGTTTGTGCCTATCAAGGCTGGGGAGTTTATAGTTTAGTCGTTCAAACCTTAAGTTTTGGTTTATTCAGTACCATTCTGCTATGGTCAACTTCTACATGGAAACCTAGCTTTCATTTTTCAATGGCTGAAGTAAAGAGACTTATGGGATTTAGTGTTTATGCCTTCTTAGAACGAATTTTAAATAATATTTTCATTCGATTAGATGTTTTATTACTTGCAAAAATATTTTCACCAATAACTGTAGGTTTTTACTCAAGATCTTCAACTTTAGTAGATCAAGTTACCAAATACACTTCAACCTCAATTATTCGTGTTTTATTTCCGGTTTTAAGTAAAGTTCAAGACAATCAAAAAGAATATGAAAAGATTTATTTTAGAATGTTTTCAATCATTTCTTTTTTAAGCTATGCTTTATCTGGATTACTTTATTTCATTGGTTGTGATATCATTCTATTACTTTTTGGTAATAAATGGCACGCTTCTGTTCCAATTTTTCAAATATTAATAATTGCTAGTTGTAATATTCCTTTGAATTCTTTAATGTGGAATGCACTAATGAGTAAAGGAAAAGCAAAGGAGAATTTTTATTATGGAATACTACGTAAATCAGTTGGATTGATTCCTTTCATTTTCGCCTTCTACTTTGACATTTGGTGGTTTACTGTAACTTGGGTCGTATCCAAATTTATCATCTCTTTCTTAAATATTATAGTTCTAAAAAAACACTCAAATCTATCTATTTCAAAACACCTATACTATTTACTAAACGGATTTATAATTTTAATACCTGGCTTTTTAATCTTTGAATATTTAGAATTAAATCTGTTCGCAACAAGAGTTATTTTTGCAATATCCTATTTACTCGTTTATTTATTTGCAAACTGGGTAATTAAAAACGAAGGTTTAATCTATATTATCAGTACAATTTCAACTATAAAAGGAGCACTTAAGAAACGATTAGTTAGTAAATCCTAACCTACCTACACTATATTTATAATGATACTCAACAAACTCTCCATTTACAAACCCATACTTGAGGTTGAAAATGCGGTAGTACTTAACCCGAAAGTTAGTGTAATTCTTTTAACTTATAATCATGAAAATTATATTGCTCAAAGTATAGAGAGTATATTAAATCAAGAAACTGATTTTGAATTTGAAATTCTTATTGGTGAAGACGACTCTACTGATGATACAAGAAAAATTTGTTTGGAATATGCACAAAAGTATCCTTCAAAAATACGTTTGTTTCTTCATCATAAAGAAAACAAAATCGCTGCCAATGGAGTTCCAAACGGTAAATTCAACCTACTTTACTCAATTGAAATGTGCAGAGGTAGCTATATTGCAACATGTGAAGGTGATGATTATTGGCATCTTAAACAAAAACTTCAAATTCAAACTGATTTCATGGAAAACAATCCAGAATTCACAACAATTGCAACGGATTTTACGAAATTGTATGTTCACAATAATTTAAAAAAACATGCATTCAATAAAATAGTAAAGATGGAATTAAAAGATAGAACTATTGAACCAATTAATATCTTCAAAACTCAAATTAAAATAATGAGAATGTGTACTTATTTTTTTAAAGCTGAACTTTTGAAAAGTTTTTATCCGTTAATTATGGAGACAGCTGGGGATATTCAAATTTTATTGCACGCCTTTCAATTTGGAAAAATCAAATATTTAGCAATTGACAGTTCAACTTACAGAGTTATGAATGAATCAGCCAGTAAAACAAAAGACTATTCAAAAAGACAACGGTTTTTATGGAATTACATTGTTTTTATAGAGAAAGCAATTACCCACTATCACTTAGATAGTAAAGAACAAACTTATCTCAAAAAACAAAAGATGATGTATCAAATTCGGGAATATTCAGAACGAAAACAATTTTTAAAGACTAATTTGATTGGATTAAAAATGATTGCTTATGGTTATTTCTCAAAAAATATTTTTCGAAATATCAATCATTCATTACGAAAATAGATGAGTAACAACTATTATTTTGTTCGAACACCTCTTCAATATTTGAACGCTTTTGAAGCAAGAAATAACGATAAATTCAAATCAGGAGCTCATCATTTAATCGTTTTAAGTGATTTTCATCGCTCTATATCACAAATAGAATCAATCATTGAAAACGATTTTTGGTCTAGTATTGATTTCCCTTGGAAAGAATTTAATACTAAAAAAAATAATCCTATTTTCAATGCGATTAATATATTAAAACGCAAAAGAAAACTAGACAAAATTATCTCTTATATAAAACCATTTGATTTAATTTTTTGGGGGAATTTAAACGCAAATTGGTTTTTTTATCTCTATCAGAAAACAAATTCTAACATCTGTATTTTAGATGATGGTTTTGTTTCGATTAATACCATATTAAATACTGATTTAAAAGTCTTAAAATCTAAACTTCTAAGCAGTAAATTAGGGAAAATAGAACGATTTATACTGAAACTAAATTACAACATCAATTGGGAAAGAATTATGTTTTTTACCAATTTCGATTTAAAAACTAGCACAAAAAATATTGAACAGCACAACTATGAATTCTTAAGTAAACAATTTAAAATTAACACAATAGAAAATAAAGTTTACTTTATTGGACAGCCTTTGATTTTTCAGAAAATGATGAAAAAGGAGGTATATGTTTCATTAGTAGATTCAATTATTCGCCATTATCAATCCAAAGACTTTAATTGTTTTTACATTCCACATCGTTCAACCACTTTAGATTACATTCCAAATCATTGGTCAACAAAAACTTTTAACAAACCTATTGAGTGTATTTTGTTTGATGAATCAATTGAAAAACCATTGGTTTTTGCATCCTTTTATTCCTCGGCATTGTATAATATTGCAATGATGGATAAAAATTCTGTATTCAAATATGATTATTGGCAATTTGACGAAAGTGATTTAATAAACTTTAATTTTAAAACAATAAGTGATGTCTATAAATTTGTTCAATCACAAAATAAAGACAACGTTAATGTAAGACATAAATCGGTAGTTAATGCCTAGAGAAAAACTCGATAATATCTTTTACTTTTTTCTTTTCATTCCAATTCTGAATGTTTTATCCTCAATTGCAACACCTTTTTATCCTGGGGCATTAAATCCTGGGGTTATTCGTGGAGGAATTTTGAGCTTATTTCTAATTTGGTTTTTAATAAATAAATATAAAAGTAAACCCGACACAAATCTAGTTGTTGGCTACACTTTTTACATCTTTCTTCTTTGTTGGTTCTCTGAAGAATCTTCAACATCTTTCTATATTTTCAATAAATTTGCTATTTCAAGTTTGATGTTCATTCTTGGTTTTTATTATATACAAAGTCCACTTCGCTTTTTATATTTACAAAGAGCTTTTTTAATTAGTATTGTTTGTATTATCATTTACTTTGCTTTATCGAATGTATTCGGAGTTGGTAAACAAAGTTACCAAGATGATTCAGTGTTTTTTGGAGAATCTGGCGTAAACATTACTAAATCAATTGTGATATTTATAATAGGAATTCCACTCTATCTAAGATTTGAAAACAAAAATCAATATAAAACAATAGCGTTGATTGCGTTATTGATTGGTGTAATTACTGTTTTTTTAGGTATGAAACGATCTGCTATTTTAGCTATGAGTTTTGGTTTTTTCTTTTATTCTTTGTTAACTCCTTATAAAACAAGACTTATCAGAAATGTTCCTTTAATTTTATTAGTGCTTTTTTTAGCTTCACCCTATTATGTTCCGATTATCGAAAAAAGATTTGAGGCCAGGCGAGGTAGGGTTTCAATGACAGTTAATCAATTAAAAGAAAACGAAAGTGAAGGTCGACTTTTAGAAATTCAATATACAATAGAACAAACATTTGAACGTCTTGATCGTGTCTTTTTTGGTTTTAATGTATTCATGAAAAAAGACTATCAAGGACGAAAAAGAATGCTTCATATAGATTATACAAACATGCTTGGAGGAGCTGGTATAATTGGTTTAGTCTTATTTATTGGAGTTTATATTAAAATAATTAAGCGGCAATTGTTTTATAAAACAGTTCTAGGAAATAGCTTGCTTTCGAAAGAAATATTTGCCACTACAGCTTCTTTGGTTGCAGTTCAAGCTTTTCTTTCGATTGGAGGAACAATGCAAGGTGTAAATCAAAGAGGTTATATACTTTTGTATCTTGGAGCATTAATGGGGTTATCCTTATCTCTAATAAAACTAAAAATCACACAAAATAGTGCAAATAAACAAAGTCAATAACGCTTTATTCAGTCTATTTCATCATGATATATTAGAAGCCTTAAACGAAAATTCACATTTTTCTGATAAACTTTGGGCTAGCCTTCAACAACCTATATCTGTTTCAGAAAGAGAAATAGGGGATGAAATTTTATCTATAATTAAAGAAAAAACTAGAAATATTGATGACCATGAGATCGGATTAACTTTAACTGGTGGATTTGATTCAAGAGTTATTTTGGCTGCCCTTTTGCACCTTGGAATTAAACCCGTATGTTTTACTTACGGATACGAAAAAAACAGAGATATTGAAATTGCTAGAACTATTTGCGAAAAGTTTGGATTGACTTATTACAATGTTGCAAATTCTGCTCCTACTAAGGAATGGTATTCAAAATGGGTAAACGAAACAGTTTCCCTAGACAATGGAAATGCACATCTTCACAGAGCACATCGCACAGCTGCAATTTCCGAATTAACACAAAAACATCCGCTTAAAGTATTGTTTACAGGACATTTGGGTGGAGAAAACATTAGAGGACTTTCTTACAATGATTATTTTGCCTCGTCTTTTTTTGAAGATTTTAATGAACTAAATTTATCCTTGGATAAAAATATCAAAAAGCATTTGGATTGTTATTTTATCAAGTTAAATGAAAGTGAATTTTCAGAATTAAAAGTTAAAATTCAATCTTTACCTTGGTTGACTGAAAATACGGATTACAATAAATTATATTTTGTTAATGAGCTTGTAGGTAAAATTCACCATTATCAAGATATTCGATTGTATTCAAAATTTGTAGATACAGTTGTGCCCGTTTTTTTACAGCCTACTTATCTAGAAAAACTTTCTCTTTCTAAACATCATTTCATGCGCAAATTAGATAAAAAGGTTAGTTTTTTGGAACACCCTAAACTTTATTGTCAATTAATTGGAAGTTTCTACCCTGCCTTACAAGAAATTGAATTATCAAATGGTTATGCTCCAAAAGACTTTTTGAAGGGGAAAATGAATTATGTTGTCAAACGAATTTGGAATAAATATTTCAAAAAAAATAAAAACTATTCTTCCTTTTCTTATACAGATTGGTATATTGATTTTGTAAAAGAAAAATCAACTGTGATTTCAGAAGAAATTTGGGATATTTACGACAAAGAATCGTATTTTCATCATTTAAATTCAACCGCATTAAGAACAAACGAAGGATTTTGGCATAAGTTTTCTAATCCAATCTTTTTTGATTTAATAAATAAAAATAAACAACTTCCGTGAAATTTGTCATCTTAACTAACGAAATTGCGGGCTCCGAATTAAAATGGAAAATAGCATGTGAAAAAATTAATGCAGAACATATCGTAGTTGATATTAGTAAAGCAAATTGGCAGGATTTAATTGAAAATTATCAACCAAACATTTTACTCACAAGACCAGCAGGATTAACCTCACCATTTAAAATTCTTTACGATGAACGTTTGGAAATCCTGGTAAATGAGCTGGATTATTTTTGTTTTCCAAGCTTAAAGGAAGTTTTGATTTATGAAAATAAAAAATACTTTTCTTATTGGTTAAAAGCTAATAAAATCGCACATCCAAAAACAGAAGTTTTTTACTATAAAAAAGAAGCATTAGAATGGTCACAATATTCTGAAGTACAACTACCAATTGTTGCTAAAACGAATATTGGTGCATCAGGAAGTGGTGTTGTTATATTGGAAACATCGGTGGAATTACAATCGTATATTAAATCTACTTTTTCAGGAAAAGGAGCTACAAAACGTATTGGTCCGAATCTTAAAAAAGGACGCATCTTACAAAGAGTAATAGGGTTACTTTCAAAACCAAAAGCCTTATTAAAAAAAATAGACGTTTACAAGGCTAGAGCTTTAGATATTCAAAAAGACTTTGTTTTATTTCAAGAATACATTCCTCACGTATTCGAATGGCGTGTTGTAAGAATGGGAGATTCCTTTTTTGCACATAAAAAACTGTTGCTCGGTAAAATGACAAGTGGCTCATTACTGAAAGATTACGGAAACCCTCCTTTAAAATTGTTAGATTTTGTCAAAGCCATTACTGATAAACATCAATTATATTCTCAAGCTGTTGATGTTTTTGAATCACCTCAAGGATATTTAGTGAATGAAATGCAATGTATTTTCGGACAATCTGATACATTTCTTATGAAAGTTGATGATTCTATTGGTAGATATTTATTTGAAAATGGAGAATGGAAATTTGAAGTTGGAGATTTTAATACCAATGAATCCTATGATTTAAGATTACAAACTGCAATTAAGTGTTATCAAAAAAAAATAAAAGCTTAATTTGAAAGTCTTATTCGTTTGTAGTGGTAATAAATCACAAGGAAAGCCAAGTGTTCTTGTGAAAAATCAAGGGGATAGCCTCATTGAAATAGGAGTTCAAATTAGATACACGCTTATCGCTCAAAAAGGAATATTTGGTTACTTAAAAGCTGTAGTTCCAATTTATAAATCAATAAAGAAAGAACAAGTTCAAATCGTACATGCACATTATTCACTAACTGCTTTTGCAGCGAGTTTGGCAGTACTTTTAATTTTTAGAAATCGTCCTAAATTGGTTGTATCCTTAATGGGAAGTGATTCGCAAATAAAAGGTTGGAAGAGAAAACTCACGAATTACTTTTCGGAAAAATTATGGTTTTCTACAATAGTGAAAAGTCCCAAAATGGCAATTGATCTTGGCTTAAAAAAGTTTATTGTTATACCAAATGGTGTACAAATACAGAAATTCATAAATAATGAATCAATAATAGATAATAAAGTTCTTTTTGCTGCTGATCCTTCAAGAGAATCGAAAAATTTCGAATTGGCAAAAAAAGCGATTAAAATTGCAAAAAAAACTATTACAACAATCAATTTGGAGGTTATTTACAATGTTGAACATACTGAAATTATTAAAGAAATTAAATCCTCGGCTTGTATTTTATCAACTTCAAAATGGGAAGGTTCGCCAAATATTATCAAAGAATCTTTGGCTTGTAATCGTCCAATCGTTGCTACAAATGTTGGTGATGTTACTTGGTTACTAGAAAATGTAGAAGGGTGTTTTGTTACTAACTTTGATGCTGAATTAATTGCGCAATCAATTTTAAAGGCTTTGACTTATAACCATGAAAAAAAATACACCAAAGGATTAGATAAAGTTAAAGAATTACAAATTGATTCTCAGTCAATTGCAAAAAGAATCTTAAAGATTTATGGATACTAAACCTGGCGTAATTATCATTGAAGGACATGTTCAGGGTTTGTCTAATGTTCGAGCTTTAGGTGAACATGGTATTCCAGTTTGGGTTATTGATAAATCGAATTGCGTGGCTCGCTATTCAAAGTATTGTCAAAATTTCGCTATTTGCCCTGAATATGAAAGCACCTCTTTTATTGATTTTTTGATTCAACTTTCTGAAAAACATAATCTTAAAAATTGGTTGCTTTTACCATCAAATGATCATGTCGTTTACACTATTGCGAAGAATAAAGTAAAACTCGGTAACTATTTCAACCTCATTACAGAGAATTTAGCTACGGTTTTGAAAATTTATGATAAAGTTGAATTATTGAAAATTTCCCAAGAAATTGGTGTGGATTATCCGTTGTATGAAACTTACAGTGAGCTTTCAGAATGTAAGACAACTAATTTAGAATTTCCTGTCATAACAAAAGGTAATAATGGCTTGAGTTTTTACAAAAAAACAAAAACTAAAGTGGTACTTTCCAATTCAATCGAAGAATTAGAAAATAATTTAAAAAATTTAGAATGTAAAATACTTTTAAGAGAAACATTTACCCAAGAAATTCTTCCTTTTAGTGAGGAACATAGAACAATTTCATTTACATGTTTTTCAGTTAAAGGTGAAATCAAAGCACATTGGGTAGGTGTCAAACTTCGTGAGCACCCACTTCGGTTTGGTACTGCAACATTAGCGGAAAGTATTGAAAAAGAAGAATTGTTATTACCATCTAAAAAGCTAATACAAACACTCCAATATACCGGGATTTGTGAAATCGAATATCTATTAGATATTAGAGATAATAAATATAAACTAATAGAAGTCAATGCAAGATCATGGCTTTGGGTTGGACTCGCAAATGCTTGTGGTGTGAATTATGCAAAACTTGCTTATGATTATGTGAATGGTTTTGAAATTCAAGAGATAAAAAGCTATCAAAAAGGTATAGTATGGTTTAATCCAATTACAAATATATTTTTCGGAATTAAAGGACTTTTCTTGGGTCGTGTTAAACTAAAATCAATTTTTGAAAACCTATCAAAAAAGAAAATTAACGCACTTTTTCAAAAAGGAGATAGAAGGCCTGGATTCATGTATTTAATTCTTTTATTTAAAATTTTTAAAACAAGATGACAGTACTTTTCGTTACAGGACACCCTGCACAAATTCATAATTTCAGAATTGTAAAGCATTTATTAGAAGAAAAAGGGCATAAGGTAGTTTGGGTTTCAAGTAAGAAAGACATCTGTTTTGAACTTTTAGAACTCTATGATATTAAAGCCTATGAAATAACTCGACCTACAAAAGGATTTGTATCAAAATTTAAGGCGCTAATTGTTAATTCTGTTATTATTCTCAAAATTATCCGTAAAGAAAAAGTTGATTTTATAGTTTCTCGAGTATCGCCATTTGCAACTGTTGCAGGTAAATTATTAAATAAGAAACATATTGCTCTTGCCGACACTGAAAGTTCTGGAATATACGATACAATTTTTACAAAATTTTTAGATTCATTAATAACTTCAACTACTTTTAAAAGAGATTTACGAAAAGATCAAGTAAGAATTAAAAGTAACATTGAGCTCTTTTATTTGCATCCAAATCATTTTAAACCGAATGATTCAATATACGATTACTTAAAAATTTCGAAAGAAGAAAAATTTGTTATTCTTAGATTTGTAAGTTGGAAAGCTTATCACGACAAAGGCTTAACTGGTTTTAACGATGAGAATAAAATTAAGGCAGTTAGAGAATTTTCCAAATTTGCCAAAGTTTTCATCTCTGCCGAAGGAAGTTTACCTAAAGAAATTGAAAAACATCGTATTAAAATACCTTTTGACAAAATGCACGATGCCCTTAATTATTCTTCATTGTTTTTCGGTGAAGGTGCTTCAATGGCAGCAGAAAGTGCAGTACTTGGTTCTCCAGCAATTTTCTTAAACGATAATTGGTCTGGTAATGCTTTTGATTTAATGAAACACGAACTGTTTTATTCTTATAAAAGTAACAATGAGGATCAAATAAATGCAATTGAAAAAGGTGTTGAATTATTGAGTAACCTGAATTTAAAACTTGAAATGCAAAACAAATTAGCCAATTACTTTGCGGATAAAATTGATGCTTCAAGTTTTTTAACCTGGTATATCGAAGAATTTCCTCAATCAAAAAAAATAATAGCTCAAAATTCAAAGTATCAAAACAATTTTAAATAATGGATTTTACTGTTCGAAAATATAAAGAACTTCTAAATTCAATGAAAGATGCTGGATATGAATTTCAAACCTATAGAGAATTCATAAATGCACCGAAGAGTAAAGTTATAGTCCTAAGACACGATGTTGATTTAAAACCAGAAAATTCATTGTGCTTTGCTGAAATTCAAGCTACTATAGGTGTTAAAGGCGTTTATTATTTTAGAGCAGTTAAAGAAAGTTGGAACGAAGACATTATTAAAAGAATAAGTTCATTGGGTCATGAAATTGGTTATCACTATGAAAATATAACGACAACCAAAGGTAATTTGAACTTAGCTTTTGATGATTTTAAGAAGAACTTAGAACTTCTGCGAACATTAGCACCAGTTGCTACAATTTGTATGCATGGAAGTCCAATGTCAAAATACGATAGTAAAGACCTTTGGAAAACCAACGATTATAAATCTTTAGGAATTATTGCCGAGCCTTATTTTGACACCAATTTCAACAAAGTTTTTTATTTAACAGATACAGGAAGAACTTGGAATAGTGAAAAATTCAGTGTTAGAGATAAAGTAAACACAACATTCACTCAAAAATTCGCTAACACTAATCAAATTATAGATGCTTTCGTTCAAAAAAAGTTGCCGAGTCAAATTATGTTTACTTTTCATCCTCAGAGATGGAATGATAATATAATAAAATGGCTAGTTGAACTAATTAATCAAAATGCCAAAAATTCGGTTAAACGTTTATTGATTAAAATAAGAAAGTAACTTTATTTGCCCCTCTAAACAAAAAAGGACTTTGATTACAAAGTCCTTTTTTGTTTAGAGGTTTGAATAAACTATTTAAGTTTAACTATTCTTTTTTGAAGTTGGTTTGTTCCAATTTTAATATTCACTAAGTAAATTCCTTGAGCGAAATTCTCACCAAAGGAATATTTTTCAAGTTCTTCAATTGATTTAAAATTAGTTGATTCTATTTTTTGACCAATTGAATTCATTACATACAACTCAATCAATTCATCGTAAATTGGAAATTCAGTGGTTAAAAACTTAAAACCAGAATTAGAAGGATTGGGGTATAAAGAAAGTGTATTTTCATTAAATTCACTTAATCCTAAACTACTTTCAACTAATTCAATACCATCCTCTTTTTGATTAATTAAATCAAAATTTTCAAAGTCAGAAGTAATATAAGCTAGTGGAGTTGTTATATTACAAGCATTTCCATAATTAGACCATGTTCCGTTTGATAATACAGACACTTCAACAGAATAAGTTGAATTAAGTTGCATTCCAGATGCAACTAATTGGCTAGGTCTAAAAAAGTTAGTAAACGTTGGATTATGTATTACATTACTCATTCCTGGTCCATTAATTCTAAAACGATAGTCTGTTGCACATCCAACACTAGTAGAGTATACATTTGTACTCATTGTTGGGATGGATGCACCACACATAGCATTTGATAAGGTAGGGATTTGCAAAGTAACATTTCTAGCTGGACCCCAAGGACACCAGTTCCCATTAGTAAAAACTCGACACTCAATACTGTAGGTATTTCCATATATTACATTCGCAACTTGAGTCAAATAAGATAGTCTAATTTGTGAACCTACCATTTCAAGAACCTCATTTACATTGGGTCCAACAACTCTATATTGATATGGAGTAGCATAAACAATTGAGTTAACATATAAATTTGTCGCACAAGATGATATGTTACTGTTTATATATCCATCTCTTAATTCTGTAGTTGGTTCACAAACCGTTGAAATAGTGCAAGGAGTACCCCATTCACTCCAATAACCATTTACCCTTACTTGAACTGAAATTTGATACGTTTTACAGTATTCAACTCCTGGGAATTTTCTTAATGTTATACCATTGTAGGAAGTCAAATTCATTACACTGTCGATAATAGTTGTTACACCATCTACAATACGATATCTGTAAGCTTCGGCGTTTGGAATAATATTAGCATGCAAGGTATCTTGTTGTAAGTAATTAATAGTCCGTCCACAATCAGCACTTGATATTGTTGTTGTTGGTATAGCAAGCCGAACTAAACAAGATGATCCTGGGCCACTAAACAAACTTGCTAGAGTATTTCTTGTTGCTACCACAACGTCGTAATCAAGACCTGTAATAGGATGAGGAGATGACAATTCGTTTAATTTAAAACTGTTTGTTGATTTAGTTAGAACACCAACTGTACCGTATCCAACTGCTGAAATTGTAAATTGATACTGAATAGCACCAGTTACTGTACTGCATATTATTGATGTTGCGGCTGAAGGTACGTTTGTATTACCGCACCATGCTGGAGTCAATTGCGTACTAGCTGAAACAGGTGTTGTTACATTACAACTTGGACCATAAGCACTCCAAGCACCAGTTGTAGCATCGTAGTAAGCAACTCTTAATTGGTAAGTTGTTGCATTTTGAATTGTACCAACTGGCATCCATGAAAACCTAAAATTAAAAGCTGACCTCCCAGGATTTGCAACGGATGCGGTTAAAGCGTCATATACACCTATAAGTGCGTTACTCATATCTCTAACTTCCCATCTATGACCACACATTTGATTTGTTGAGGCTATAATATTAACTCCTAAACTTGAAATTGTCGTTCCACAAAATGAAGAACCAACAACTAAAGGAACTGTTGGGGTCGTTACTTGGCAGTATGAACCGTATGAACTCCAAACAGAACCATTAAACCATGATACACGAATTCTGTATGTGAAGCCATAACCAATATTACATCCCGACAACCAGGTGAGTTTTAATGCATATTTCGATCGACTTGCATCTACTTGATTTCCTGAAATTGCATCGTAAACAGTTAAAATTGTACCATCAGTTTTAGAAATTTCAAAACGATGTCCTTGACCTCTATTTACGCTACTTGTTAGATTAGTCCCTAAAGAATTAATGTTGCCATCGCAAAAAGCATCTGCCAATCGAGTAGTTTGAGAATTCAAACTAAAAAGCACAAAAACAAAAGTAAACGTAACTGAAAGTTTTGTTTTTAAAAATTTTGGAAAGTACATGATTTCGTATTTTTAGTATGAAGGTAGTTATAAAAGTTGAAACAAAAAAAAAAGAGAAGTTAAAATTCAAATTCACATTTTTTTTGACTTTTACATTCGATTGTTTGATTCTATTCAAACAGTCAAATTCATTTTTACTACTTTTGAATTTATGAGAAAGAAAATTACTATTTCAAGTCTATTTACTTTGTTGCTTTTGAATTCGTTTTCACAAATCGTTACCAAAGAGCAAATGAAAACCGAAGATAAATCAGTTCAAAAGAAAAAAACAGTTAAAGACACAAGCAGTCGTTTTTACCTTGAAGCAAGTTTTGCAAATTCATTCAGAAGTCTTGAATCTAACGTTGATTTTTTAAATAAACCATTAGGAGAACGAGCAAATGAATCTAAACTTGGAATTTGGAGCTATTCATTAGGTATGACAACTCCTTTAAGTAATCATGTTTATTTTGACGGAGCGCTCTCTTTGCTAAGAAATGGTGAACAATATAGTTGGAAATCAAATACAAGTGATAGCACGTTCAATTATCAATCTAAATATAATTACATAGCACTGCCATTACAAATAAAACTACAAGGCGGAAAAAATTTAAAATACTTCGTAGGTGGGGGTTTGATTCCTCAGATGAATTTTTCCTACAAACAAACGCAACAATGGACTGATTCTCTTGGTTCGAAAGGTGATGAAACGATTAAAGTCAATAATGAAATAAATTCTTTTGCATTTTCATGGGTTGTAAGCGCTGGTTTAGAATTGCAGTTTGAAAATAAAATTGGTTTACGATTATGCGCAAGTTACCGCAATCAAATAAGTAATACATACATCGAATTCAGTGATTATATCCACAAAGCAAACGCTATTGGAGTTAATATTGGAATCACGCGCAAATTTTAAAAATGAAATTAAAAGTAATTACACAGTTTCTGGAACATCAATTTCCGCTTTCACTTCAAGAGTCGTATGACAATTCTGGATTATTAATTGGTAACCTAGAAATGGAAATCACAGGAGTTCTTATCTGTCTGGATAGCATTGAAAAAATCGTAGATGAAGCAATTGAAAAGAACTGCAACTTAATCATCGCCCACCATCCAATTATTTTTAAAGGGCTAAAGAAAATGACGGAATCAAACTATATTGAACGGGTTGTTTTTAAATGTATCAAAAACGACATTGCTCTATATGCGATTCACACAAATTTAGACAATCATTTTGAAGGTGTAAATAAAGAAATTGCGAATAGAATTGGATTGAAAAACTTAAGAATTTTAAAGCCTATTCAAGGAAATCTATCAAAACTGACTGTTTTTGTTCCAAAAGATGCGTTAGAAAAATTAGACGAAGCTATTTTCAAAGCTGGAGGCGGGCAAATAGGAAATTATTCAGAATGTCATTTCAGAACCGAAGGAACAGGAACATTTAAAGGCAATGAAAATTCGAACCCAAAAATTGGCAATAAAAACGTTCGAGAAGCTTTCGAAGAATTCCGAGTTGAATATTTAGTGAATAACTATAATTTAAGAACGGTATTGAATGCAATGAACACGGCCCATCCGTATGAAGAAGTGGCGTATGAAATTTATCCGATACAAAATTCTAATCAGTTTGAAGGCGCAGGAATGATTGGAGAATTGGAAACAGAACAAGACGAAATCGCTTTTTTAAGTCAACTAAAAACAACATTTAGATGTGATGTAATTCGCCATACACAACTTTTGGGGAGAAAGATTAAAAAAGTGGCGGTATGTGGAGGTTCTGGGAGTTTTCTTTTATCAAAAGCCATTCAACAAAAAGCAGATATTTTTATCACGGGAGATTTCAAATATCATGAGTTTTTTGACGCTGAAAACAAGCTGATAATTGCAGATATAGGACATTTTGAAAGCGAACAATTCACAACTAATTTATTAGCTGAAAGAATGAAAGAAAATTTTACTAACTTTGCCATCCATTTAACAGAACATAATACAAATCCGATAAACTATTTTTAGCCCATGGCAGCAACTGCAACTAAGAAGGAAGCTACAATCGCAGAGAAGCTAGATGCGCTTTTCGAACTTCAAAAAATCGATTCTGAAATTGATCGAATCCGTACCATTCGTGGTGAATTACCTCTTGAAGTTCAAGATTTAGAAGATGAAATTAGTGGTTTGAACACTCGAATTGCTAAAATCAACGAAGAAATTAAAGAAATTGAAACTGAAATTTCTGATCGTAAACAAGCTTCTAAAGATTCTGAAACAGCAATCACAAAATACAAGGAACAACAAAATAATGTTAGAAATAACAGAGAATTTGAATCACTTGCTAAAGAAATTGAGTTTCAAGAATTAGAAATTAAATTAAACGAGAAAAAAAGTAAAGAAGCAAAATTCAAAATCGAAGGAAAAAAAGAATTGCTATCTGATGCTACAGATCGTTTAACAATGAAAAAAGAAGATTTAGCTTCCAAAAAAGCTGAATTGGACGCAATCGTTAGCGAAACGCAAAAAGACGAAGATAAATTAATGAAAGCTTCTGACGATGCTAAGAAAAAAATTGAATCTCGTTTGATTTTTGCTTACTCTCGTTTAAGAGAAAATGCAAAAAATGGTCTTGGCGTTGTACAAGTAATGCGTGGTTCTTGTGGTGGATGTTTCAACAAAATCCCACCTCAAAGACAATTAGACATCGTTACTAAGAAAAAAATTATCGTTTGCGAACATTGCGGACGTATCTTAGTTCCAGTTGAAGGTACTGAAGAATAGAATTTAAAACCAAAATACATAAAGGCAATTTCGAGAGGAGTTGCCTTTTTTATTGCAGAAAATTAACTGTTAGTTCTTCAATTTTAGCTTTTAATTCTCAACATTTAAAAAATTCTTGTCACACATGTTACATTCATCAAAGATGGAACTTACTACCTTTGTACCATGGGAAAATTTAAAGATATCGTAGCTTCAGAAACACCAACATTGGTTGATTTTTACGCTACTTGGTGTGGACCATGTAAAACCATGCATCCTGTTTTAGATAATTTAAAGAAAGACATGGGCGAGGAAATTAGGATTCTCAAAATCGATGTGGACAAAAATCCTGCAATCGCTGATATATACAAAATTAGAGGCGTTCCTACTTTTATGCTGTTCAAAAAAGGGGAAGTTCTTTGGAGAGAAAGTGGCGCTTTTCCTCTACAGACTTTGAAAAGTAAAATCACAAACGTACTTTAAACTAATTCTTTTTTAGCCTTCGCTGTTCCAATAGTTGCAGTGATATAATCAATCGCTAATTTCGGACTGCGTGCCGGTGAATGCGAACGTCCGTAAAATATAATTTGTAAGTGTAATTTATTCCATTTTTCAATAGGAAATAAGGCTTTAGCATCTTTCTCTGTTTCGACAACATTTTTTCCAGACGTTAATCCCCAATGAATCATTAGACGATGAATGTGGGTATCAACAGGAAACGCAGGAAAACCAAAAGATTGCGACATTACAACAGATGCTGTTTTGTGACCAACTCCTGGTAATTCTTCCAATTGTTCAAAGCTTTGTGGTACTTCACCATTGTATTTGTCAATCAAAATTTGTGATAATTCCCATATTGCTTTTGCTTTTTTAGGAGACAAGCCACAAGGACGAATAATCGCTTGAATTTCTGAAACTTCCAGTTTCACCATGTCAAAAGGATTATTTGCTCTTTTAAACAAAATAGGAGTGATTTTATTAACGCGCTCGTCCGTACATTGAGCTGACAACAAAACAGCAATAGTCAAGGTATAAGGGTCAGAATGATCTAAAGGAATTGGCGTTTCAGGATACAATTTTTCCAATTCATCCATTACATAGATTGCTTTTTGCTTTTTTGTCATACTCGTAATTCATTTAAATCTAAAACAAAAATACATATTATACCAAAGAAGCAAATATTGCTGAACTTATATAGAAACTTAAGACATAGAATGAATTCATGTTAAAATCGACAGCGGAAATATTCGGCCTTGAATTTCATGGTTTTAACTACTAAACTGAAACTGGTTAATTTTAAGGATTTTTGTAAAAACATCCGCAAAAATCCAGTTTCAGAAAGGAGTTAAAATTGTTCGCAACGAGTTATAAATATCTATTTAACAATGATTTGCGAATAAAATAGAAATTCTAAGCCTTGATTTTTGATTCTTTTGATCAAGCAAAAGAATTTAAAAAAAACCCAAGGTTATTAAATGAAACCACCTATCTTCAGTCAACAAATACAAACCTACTAAAACCCCAGAAACATATCTCGTTAAATAATGTCCTATTACGAAAAACGCATTGTCTTTTTTGTAGAAAAACATAAAAATCGGAAACAATAAAAATGGACTCAAAGCAAATTGCGCCCAATAAACTGTGAAATGAATCGGTATTTCAGAGAATTGGTTTCCAGCATAAATTTTGGCTGTAATGGGATTTTGAAAAATCTGACTTGACTCCAAAATAAAAAAAGGATTGTAATTGAAATCTTTGTTGTAAAACTCATTTGTCCAAAGATTTTTTCCCGATTTTGTCTTAATCAAACTGATTTGATGTCCACCAAAACTATGATAGATATCATTTGAATACTCCGTTACCACCTCTGGGATTGCTTGTGTGGGTAATATAAAATCGACAAGCATCACAACCAAAACAAGTCCACACAAAATTGTAACCGACTTAAATGCAAACCACGACCAACCTAAGCGCAAGGAATGATAAAAAGCTTGTAATTCTTCCTCGTCGCGCATTTTCTTTTCACGCGCATAGTTCCAAGCCTTTTCACGATAAGCTCGCTGTTCTTCTTCAGCTTTTTCCCTTTGTTGCTCCTCGAAACTTTTAGCTGGGATCTTGTCTTTTGAAAGCAAATAAATATAAGCTTCATTTATTTCAATGAATCGTTTATTTGCATCAGGACTCGGATTCCTATCGGGATGGTATTTTTTCGCTAACTCCTTATAGCGTTTTTTGATAAGTTGTTCACTTGCGCCAAAAGGTAAACCAAGAATATCATAAAATCGGTTTCCAATCATTGGCTAGAATTTTAGATGCAGTTGCCTTTCGGTTTATTTTTCCGCTGCTTGTTCGTTCAAAAGTAGGAATTATTACAAACATTTTGGGTAATTCATACTTCGTAAGTAAAGCTTCAAAATCTGCTTTTTTAATTGAAATATCGCGCTCACTTTCAAGTACTAAAGTTAATTTATTTCCAAGTAAATCATCTGGAACGGAAGAAATGAAATAGGGTACATCAATTAAACTTGCTAATTTTTGCTCTATTACTTCTGGATTTAATTTCACGCCTCCACAGTTAATTATAAAATCTGTTCTTCCAATCCATTCAAAATGCGTTGAATCAATTAAGTGAACGAAATCAGTTGTTAACAAAGGTTGTGGTAATAATTCAGGGTAATGAATTTCTAAATTACCTTCTGGCGCTGTAAAAGTGACACCTTGCAATGCTTGATAGTAGTCACTTTCTTCAAAACCTATTTTTCGCAAAGCAATATGAGAAACGGTTTCTGTCATTCCATAGGTTTGAAAAACTGTTTTCTTTGCTTCCTTGAGTAATTGCTTTAATTTATCTGAAACAGGCGCGCCACCAACAATTATCGTTTTAACTAAGTTTAATTTTTCAGGCGTTTCCGATAAAATTGTTTCGAGTTGCAATGGAACAATTGCCAAAAAATCAATTGGCTCAGTAATCGTTTTTAATGGATTTGAACTTGGACTTTCAATTTGAAGAAAATAATCACCTACCAAGGCTCGCACCAACATCATTTTTCCAGCAATCGTGTCGAACGAAAGACATAAAAGCGCTTTTGTTTCAGAATTGAATTGAAAAAATTGATTCGTTTTTTGTGCCGAAAGCTTCATCTGACTTTTCGAAATCTCAATCAATTTAGATTGACCAGTTGAACCAGAAGACTTAACCACAAAAGATGCTCCTTCCCTACTCCATTCTATCAAAAAATCACTTACATATTTATGCAAATTTTTATTTAACGAATTGAATTTCCCGAGCTTGAACATAAGATTAAAACTCAATGTCCAGATTAAACAAATTCTTCAATTTGTGGAGGTTTGAATTTTTTCTTGCCATTGAAGCAAATTTGTCTTTTCCGGTTAAAAATTTGACTTCACTTACTTGATCATCCGACAATTTTAAATCGACATTTATTGAATAATTCTTCAGATTTTTACGCAAATAAGATACAAACTCATTTAAAAGCGGATTGATATAATCTATTTGAACACTATTATCGACTTCTATTACTAATTTTTCATCATCCAAAAAAACAGGTTCTCTTTTTATCAAAGCATTGTAAAAAGTTTCCATACTGTTTTCCTTCATCTGAAAAGCAAATCGCTTCCAAAACATTTTTAATTGCTCGCGTGTGAAAGGCTCTCGTTCTTCGTTTTCTTTACTTAAACTCGGTTCGTTTTTGTTTTGCTCTTCTAAGATTTTCTTAATTGAAATATGAGGTGCATCAACAGAGCCTGCAGGTGAGGATAAAACAACTGGTTTAACTTCCTGAGGAACAATAGAAACGGGAACAGAAGCAACTGTTTTCGCTGGTGTTGGTTTCTTTCTTAAAGTTTGATTTGGAAATGGAAGAATGTCAACGCGTTCAGTTAGCCATTTTTTTTTTCTTGCTCTTGTTTTAAAGAACAAAGCTGCATTAAAGCAACTTCAATTAACAAGCGCTGATTTTTCGACACTTTGTAATCCACATCGGTTTTGCTTACAATACTCAATGCACGCATTATACGCGAAGCCTCAATTACTTTTGATTGCTCAATGAATCGTTGTTGCGTAATTTCAGGAACTTCCAACAAAGAAGCAGTTCTAACATCTTTACACACTAACAAATTTCTGAAATGCTCCGCTAATCCAGTGATGAAATTGTGACCATCGAAACCTTTTTCGTAAATGTCATTTAAAATCAAAAGCGCAGAAGGAATGTCTTCTTTTTCAGCTGCTTCAACAACTTTAAAATAATATTCGTAATCGAGAATATTTAAATTTTCAAGAACGTTTTTATAGGTAATCGTATTTCCTGCGAATGTTACAATCTGATCAAAAATGGATAATGCATCTCGCAAAGCACCGTCAGCCTTCATAGCAATTAAATGCAAAGCTTCGGGGTCAGCAGAAATTTCTTCTTTCGTTGAAATTTGTGCTAAATGGTCTGAAATATCTTTTACGCGAATTCTACTGAAGTCAAAAATTTGACAGCGAGAGAGAATCGTTGGTATAATTTTATGTTTTTCAGTAGTTGCAAGAATAAAAATCGCGTGCTTTGGTGGTTCTTCTAAAGTCTTCAAAAACGCATTAAACGCCTGTGTTGACAACATGTGAACCTCATCGATGATATATACTTTGTGAGTCCCTAACTGCGGAGAAACACGCACTTGGTCAATTAAACTTCTGATATCGTCAACAGAATTATTTGACGCCGCATCTAATTCATAAACATTGAGTGAAGAACCTGTGTTGAAAGAAATACAAGAATCACATTGGTCACACGCTTCGATATTTTCTGTTCGGTTGAAACAGTTGATTGTTTTAGCTAAAATGCGGGCAGTGGTTGTTTTTCCAACTCCACGTGAACCACAAAAAAGAAATGCTTGCGCCAAATGATCGCTCTTGATTGCATTTTTTAAGGTAACCGTAATCGACTTTTGACCAACAACTGTGTCAAAGGTTTGCGGACGGTATTTTCTAGCTGAAACAATAAAATCACTCATTACTACAAAGTTAATTTATTTGGTCAAAGTTGTGTTTTTTATTATCCTAAAAGATACAAACAATTTCATTTTTTTTGAATTAAACTACCTCGGAAAAATCTCCACTAAAGTTCCATTAACTGGACCATATAGTTCAATATTTTTAGGCATTTGGAAACGATTCTTTTCTGTAAGCGACTCAACCTCAGCTTCGTTTTCGTATTTCACTGTTCTTAATTCAATTTTTTCTTTCGAAACAAAAATCCAATTAAACTGATTGATTGCTTCTGCATCGCGCGTCCACGATTTCTTGTCGTCAGAAGCTCTGAGTGGCGCACCCCAAGTTCCTTCACCTGCATAAACGATTCCTTTCGCATCGTCGCGTTTGAAGCCTTCATCAGCATCCGTTTCTTTACTGCTTACGATTGGCCAAGTTACTTTCCACGTATGAGAATCATTTTCAAGACACAAACGAACATTTTTATGCTTTTCAAATAATGGAACGAAATTTTTATACTGCGTTTGCATTTCTTTCTTACTGGCAACATGCGCTCGAACTGGTCGGTGATATTGAATAATTTGCCATTGAAAATTAGCATGTTCAGCCAAGGTGTTTCTTAAAAATATTTTCTGTGGTCCAACCTTTTGAATTTCAGAATTTAAAGAGACTAAATTCAATAAATTTCCACCGAAAACAGTGTTATAGAAAACTTTTTTGTGAGGCACATCAAACAAGGATACTAAGACTTTATTTGAATGTTCGTGATTTCCTCGTGTAACGATTAAAGGTGTAATTCTACCATCCGTATCAATCGAGTTTTCCCAGTCCAAAAACCATTCTTTCCATTGTTTTTCTATGTCAATTCCTGTGAAATCGCCATTAAACAAAACGGCATGTGCTTTTAACTTTGCTACTAATTTATCCGCTTTTGCCCTAACAACTCTATTATCCCGCGAATCTCCTCCAGCAATAAAAGAAAAACGCTCATTTGGGCTATTAGACACAGTTGAAAAATAGTAAGTTCTTCCAAATCCTTCGGTGTCTTTGATGGTAAAATAATAACGTGTATTTGGTTTTAAATCTTTCAAGCGAACAATGTGGTTTTTCATTCCGCGCGCAGAATTTTTCGCAGATAATTCTAACTTGGTTCGATAACGATTCACACTAGGGTCAACTGTATCAAGGTATAAACCCAAAAATTCACCTCTATTTTGATCCCAAATAATACTTGCTTCGTTATAAGGATTAAATCCAAAAGTTACCCGAACGAAACGCGCTTTTGCACTGACATTTTGAAAAATAAAAAAAGATAAACAACCAATAATCAAATATTTCATAGCTTTTTTTTAATGTTGAATTTGGAATTTATATACTGAAACTCCTTGTTGATTTACAATTTTGAAAAAGTAATTTCCATTATTATACTTCTGACAATCAAAAACTTGTGATTTCAAAACTCCTTTTTCAATTACTTTTCCATTAATACCATACAAATAGTACTCAGCATTGAGCGCCGATTCTGGTAGGGTAACATTTTGACTCGCTGGATTTGGATAGAGCAATTGTTCTTTTTGCGTATAAACTTCGTACAAACTTGAACTTTGGTTATTGATATTCCATTTGTTCAAGTAAATTTTCAAAGTCCCAGAACGAACATCTCCCCAAATTGCATAAGCTGTATCATTTTGAAGCGCAACGTTCATAAAATCATTTCCTTTATCTTCTAAAATCGCATCGTGGTCAACTTGTAAAGATGAAATACTAAAATCCTCCTCGAAATCTGCCTGACCATTTCTTCTCACCGCACAATAAATTTCAGTTGGAACACTGTAAGTTGAACCAGCAGCATTTCTTCTATCTCTCCAACAAACAACTAAATCTCCGTCAGTATCAAAATCGGCCCATACTAAATCTTGTAATTTTCCATTCGCAATTGGATCTTGATTGATTCTTTTAATTGCTGACCAACTTGTTCCTGCATTCGTTGTTTCCATCATTTTAATATCCGCATCACCATCAGAATCTGAAAGAAAGAAAAATGCTAAATGATTTGAATTGTTTGGATTAGAACGCAATAAATAACCGGTTTTCAATAAAGAATTCGTAGCGTTATTCGCTAAAAATGGACTTGCACTTTGGTAAGCAACTTGATAATTCACATCCACACATGCTGTAATTGAACTTGCTAAAATCATTCTCCCAAAAGGACTTTGAGAAGGAAGGTAGCTCGGATAAATAGCATAAAATTTACCATTACTTGTTACTGTTGGAGTTGGCATAGGTTGTGCAACTGAGGATCCAGACAAAAAACCTAAAGTATCTAAAAAACGAGGAGAAGCAAAAGAAGTGCCATTGTCCGTACTTACAGTTACATAAGGATTATAAGGAGCCGTTACTAAAGTTGGCTGATTCGCATTCATGTTGGTGATATAAATCGTTCCATCCAATGGTCCACCCGAACAATCAATTGCCATCCAAGGTCTATCAATACATAGTTTATTTGGGCAATCTAAAAGCGATAATACTTCAACTGCATTTCCCCAAGTTATACCACCATCAGTTGATTTTCTTACTACCACTTTACCTGCAGTAAATTGTTCATTATCATAATCTATATAAGACATAAAAACATTTCCTGCGTCATCAAACTTTACAGAAACATCCGCAGAAGAATAAGTTGAGACAATATGAGGTTGCCAAATTGGAGTTGTCCATGTCATTCCTCCATTTGTTGACACTGATGATTTAATTACGACTTTATTTCCAACTTGAAATCCCATCCAAGCTGCAACAAGGTGCTGTTGATTTTGACGATTTATAGCCAAATAAGGTTCTCCTTCAAAAGTTGAACCTTGGGAAACAAGCGTATTTTGAGCGAAAAATGGAGCTATTAAAAAACAAAAGATTGTAAGTAAAAGGCATTTCATTTTAGTAGAAATTATTATAGCTGTGTAAAAATACGAATTCAGCGGTTAAAATACTTCCTACTGAAAGACAAAAAAAAAGTCCAGAATTACTTCCAGACTTTCTTAATAAGAATAATGAGTTATTATTCGCTAACAACTTCAAATTTGAATGCTTGTTTAACACCTTTGTAAAGGTTAGCTTCTGCTTCAAAAGTTCCAATTTCTTTAATCGGTTCATCTTTAATTTTTAAAGATTTACGGTCGATTTCAAAACCAGCTTTACGAATAGCTTCAGCCAATTGAACTGTACTAACAGAACCAAAGATTTTACCATTTTCACCTGCTTTAGTAGCAATTGTGATAGTAAGACCTTCAATTTTAGCAGCCAATTCTTGCGCTTCAGCAAGATTTTTAGCTTCTTTATGTGATTTTTGACGCATAATTTCAGCGTGTGCTTTTTTAGCACTTGGTGTTGCCAATACAGCGTATCCTTGAGGAATCAAGAAGTTACGTCCATAACCAGGCTTCACATTAACAAGCTCGTTTGCATAACCAAGCTTATCTACATTTTTCTTTAGGATAATTTCCATGATATTTTTAGTCTTTTAAGTTCAACAATAGGCTTATTTCAACATATCACCAACATAAGGCAAAATCGCAAGGTGACGAGCACGTTTGATTGCTTTGTTGACTCTTTTTTGGTATTTAGCTGAAGTACCAGTGATACGACGAGGAAGAATTTTCCCTTGCTCGTTGATCAATTTCAATAAGAAATTAGGATCCTTGTAATCGATGAACTTAATTCCGCTTTTTTTGAAACGGCAATATTTATCCTTCTTAATATCAATATTAATCGGGGTTAGGTAACGAATATCGTTTGACATCTTTAATGTTTTTGTGGGTTAATATTAAGCTACAGTTGCGGATTTACCAGCTTTTATACGTCTTTTCTCAGCATAAGCTACATGGTCAACATCCATTTTCATTGTAAGGAAGCGCAATACTCTTTCGTCGCGTTTCATCATCAATTCATATTTTGCTACCACATCGCCTTCACCTTCAAATTCTATTAAAAAATAGAATCCGGTTGACTTTTTCTGGATTGGATACGCCAACTTGCGTAATCCCCAGTTCTCTAAGTGTTTGATTTTAGCACCAAATGCTGTAATCTCACTTTCGAACTTCTGTACTGCTTCCTTTGCCTGATCATCAGACAAAACGGGAGTTAAAATGAAAACAGTTTCGTAAGAATTCATAGTGTTTATAAATTAAATTATTAAATAAGGGTGCAAAAGTAATAATTTATTTCTAGCTTACAATAGGTTTGCAACAATCTATTTTTAACAATTAATTTTATCTTTGTCTAAATTCTTATTAAAAAGATTTTATGACTCCAAAAATTCGAGTAATCTTAAATATTTCTGAAATTGGCGCAGGGACAAGAGGAGCTTCTCTAGGACCTCAAGCAATTATTTCTGCAGCGCGAAAAAAAGAAAGTGATTTTTTTGATAATTACCGACCATACATTTTACCCATTTTCAATGAATTGTTAGATAAACCAACAGCATATATTCATGCGAAAAGAATTGATGGAATGGTGAATGTTTACGAAAATATTAAATCCGAAGTAGAAGAAACTTTATCCAAAAATATATTTCCTTTTATAATTGCAGGCGATCATTGTTCGGCTGGAGCCACAATAGCTGGAATTAAAAACGCAAATCCATCAAAAAGAATTGGAGTTATTTGGGTTGATGCACACGCAGATTTACATACTCCATATACTACACCATCTGGAAATCTTCACGGGATGCCTTTAGCTGCAGCAATTGGTCTCAACAATATAGATTGCCAAAGAAACAACGTGGATGAAGAAACAGCGAATCTTTGGAATCAATTAAAGTCTAATTCGATTTCAACTGATGATTTAGTTTTTGTTGCAGTACGAGATACCGAGCCCGAAGAAGATTACCTTATAAATGAGAACAAAATAAAAAATTATAGTGTAGAAGAAATTCGAAGTTTAGGAATAAGTGAAGTTTTATGTCAGATCGAAACTAAACTTCAAAATTGTGACTTGATTTACATTTCTTTTGATGTGGATTCAATGGATCCAATTTTAACATCACATGGTACAGGAACTCCAGTTCCAAATGGTTTATCACCTTCTGAAGCAAAAGAATTATTGAAAGGCTGTTTAAATTTTCCAAAAACGGCAACCTTTGAATTAGTTGAAGTAAATCCTTGTTTGGACGAGAAACAAAACTTAATGGCAGAAATAGCATTTGACATAATAGAAGATTTAATGGTGGTTTTAGAGAAAAAGTGATGGAAGAACAAATAAAAAAGGTAATTATTGAAAATGCAACTAGTTTATTTGGGGAGGAAATAAATGAAAGTTTAATACAATTTCAGCAAACTCGAAAAGATGTTGAAGGTGACCTAACACTGGTTGTATTTCCCTTTGGTAAATTGTTGAAATGTTCACCAATTGAAGCTGGAACTAAAATCGGTGATTTTTTAAAATCTTGTTTTTCTGAAATCGATAAATACATAGTTATAAACGGTTTTTTAAATCTCGTTTTCTCTAATAAGTATTGGTTAAATAACCTAAATATCATTCATTCTGATTCCAACTTCGGTTTTTCTCCTGAAAAGTCAAAACCTGCAATGATGGTAGAATATTCGTCACCCAATACGAATAAACCCCTACATCTTGGACATTTAAGAAATATATTTTTAGGTTACTCTGTATCTGAAATTTTAAAGGCTAACGGTCACGAAGTGATAAAAACACAAGTTATTAATGACCGTGGAATCCATATTTGTAAAAGTATGTTAGCTTGGGAATTATTTTCCCCTATAAACGATAAAGGCGAAAGAGAAACTCCACAAAATACTGGTTTAAAAGGTGATAAACTTGTTGGAAAATATTATGTTGAATTTGATAAACACTTCAATCAACAAGCTAAAGCAATTATTGAACAATGGACAGCTGGAAATTTTAATTCCTTCAGTGATGAAACCAAAAATGCATATTTGAATTTCGAGAAAGCGAAGGAAGGAAAAGACGAAAAAGCAATCCAAGCAATCGATGATAAAATAAAAGATTTAGCTAAAAATCAAACCGCTTTGTTGCGTGATGCTAAAGAAATGTTAGTAAAATGGGAAGCTAGAGATCCTCAAGTTTACCTACTTTGGACCACAATGAACGGTTGGGTTTATGAAGGATTTGAATCAACTTACAAAATGATGGGGGTTGATTTCGATAAACTTTATTATGAATCTGAAACTTACTTACTAGGGAAAGATAAAATCATCAAAGGATTAACCGATGGTGTATTTTATAAAAAAGAAGATGGTTCTGTTTGGATTGACTTAACAGATGAAGGATTAGATGAAAAACTTGTACTACGTTCAGACGGTACTGCTGTTTACATTACACAAGATATTGGAACTGCAATAGATCGTTTTTCTGATTTTCCACAACTAAACGGTATGGTTTATACGGTTGGAAACGAACAAGATTACCACTTTAAAGTTTTGTTTTTAATCCTTAAAAAATTAGGTTACAAATGGGCTGAAAACTGTTTCCATTTATCGTATGGGATGGTGGATTTACCTTCTGGAAAAATGAAATCAAGAGAAGGAACGGTTGTAGATGCTGATGATTTAATGGCCGAAGTTGTTGAAAAAGCCACAGAAATGACCAAAGAAAGAGGTCACTTAGAAGGAATGAGTGAACCAGAACGTGAGCAATTATATTATCAAATCGGAATGGGTGGCTTAAAATATTACCTTTTGAAGGTAGATCCAAAAAAACGAATGTTATTCAACCCAGATGAATCAATTGATTTAAATGGAAATACTGGACCTTTCATACAATATACTTATGCAAGAATTTGTTCTTTGGTTTTTAAAGCTGGCGATTTGGATTTGTCCTATCAAGAAGTAGAATTGACAAAAGAAGAAATTGAGATTATTAAACTGTTAAATAATTTTCCAATAATTGTGAATGAAGCAGCAACAACTTTTTCACCAGCATTGATTGCTAACTACATGTACGAATTGGTTAAAGCCTACAATCACTTCTATCAAAGTGTGAAAATCAATATCGAGCCAAATTTGTTATTAAAAATGAATCGCTTAAAAATTAGTTTAGAAGTGTCAAAAATTATTAAAAAAAGTTTAAACCTTCTTGGAATTAAAGCGCCAAATAAAATGTAAAAAAAAATATATTAAATTTGCAAACAAAACTTACTCTATGAAAAATATCCTTCTAGTCTTATCATCCGTTTTCATTATCTCATCATGCGGTAGATATGAAAAACCATTTATAACTTTAAAGTCGCCTGAAAAAAGATTAATGGATAAAACATGGAAACTTGAGAAAATAGTTGATAGTAATGGAAACGAAATAATTTCAAACCAAACCATCAGCTTTACTATAGAAGGAAATGATTCTATTTTGGTTAGGACAATTGATAATATTACTTATACTGGTTCTTGGAATTGGCTACCTGCTTTAGAAGGTAAAATTGATAAACAAAGGATTGTAACAAACATTCAACTGCCACAAGTGTATGACCCAAGAGTTGTTTATGACGTAAAAGTTTTAACAAGTAAAAAAATAGAATTAATAGATCGTAATGGAGCTGCAACAGCTAACTTCAGATACTACTTCATTAAAGAATAATCAGTTATTAAAAATTACTCCGTCTGTAATTCCTCGAATCATTTGATAAAGTTCTTGTTTGAATAATTGAGGGTCATAATTTCCTTTTTCTATTTGTCGTAATTTAAATTCCCACTGCCCAGTTAATTCTGGGCTTTTGAGTAAATCATTAGAAATAACATCAATTAATTGCATTCCAGTTTCCGTTGCAATAATGTTCTTTTTTTTACGCTCTATATATTTTCGTTTAAACAGAGTTTCAATAATATTAGCTCTTGTTGAAGGTCTTCCAATTCCATTTTCCTTCATTAAATCACGCATTTCTTCATTTTCAACCATTTTACCTGCTGTTTCCATAGCACGCAACAATGTTGCTTCCGTGTAAGGCTTTGGTGGACTCGTTTTACCTTTATGGATGATTGGAACATGCGGGCCTGATTCCCCCTCTGTAAAATGTGGTAAAATCTTTTCTTCAGCTTCTTTCGCTTTTGCATCTTTTGATTCAGATGAATTTGAAGCTTTCAGGTCTTCGTATACAAATCGCCAGCCTTGTTCAATGATTTGTTTCCCTGTTGCCTTGAATATAAGGTTGTCAACTTTTCCTAAAACAGTAGTATTTGAAACTTTACATTCTTGATAAAATACCGAGATAAATCTTCGAGTAATCAAATCATAAATACGATTTTCATCAGGAGTGATTCCAGAAGGGTGCACTCCTGTTGGAATAATTGCGTGGTGATCCGTGATTTTTTTGTCGTCAAAAATAGTTTTGGATTTTGGTATTGGATTTTGAAGAACTGAATCAGTAAATCTAGAATAGTCTCGTAGGTTTCCTAAAATCCCAGGTACTTTAGGATGCAAATCTTCGGATAAATAAGTTGTATCAACTCTAGGATAGGTTACTAGTTTCTTTTCATATAAACTTTGAATATGCTTTAAAGTATCCTCTGCACTGTATGCGTAACGTTTATTTCCATCAACTTGTAACGATGTTAAATCATACAATCTTGGATTACCTTCTTTTCCTTCTTTTTGTTCAAAGGAAGTAATTTCAAAAGGTTTATCCTTTAAATATTCCAATCCTTTTTCAGCCTTTTCTTGCGATTTCAAGCGTTCTATTTGACACAAAAATTCTGTATCACGGTAAATCGTTTTTAACTCCCAATATTCGTCACTTTTAAAAGCATTGATTTCTTTTTGACGCTGAACGATCATTGCAAGGGTTGGAGTTTGAACCCTCCCTACAGATAAAGTCATTTTATTCTGACCAAATTTCCTTGTGTATAATCTTGTTCCATTAATTCCAAGTACCCAATCACCAACAGCTCTTGAATTTCCCGCTGCGAATAAATTATCAAATTCTTTTGAATCCTTTAATTTATTAAAACCTTCTCTGATTGCTTCTTCTGTCAAAGATGAAATCCATAAACGTTTAATTGGAACTTTACATTTTGCCTTTAATAAAACCCATCGTTGAATTAACTCTCCTTCTTGACCTGCATCACCACAGTTTATCACTTCCTCTGCCTCAGCCACTAATCTTTTAATAACTTCAAATTGCTTTTTAACGCCCTGATCATCTTTGATTTTTATTCCAAACTGTTGAGGAATAATAGGCAAATCTTCCAATTTCCAATATTTCCAATTTGGATTGTAATCTTCAGGATCTTTAAGTGAACACAAATGTCCAAACGTCCATGAAACGCAATATCCATTACCCTCAAAGTATCCGTCGCGCTTTGTACGAGCCCCTAAAATTTCAGCTAAATCTTTGGCAACACTAGGTTTTTCAGCAATACAGAGTTTCATAGGTAATTAAAATTCAAGGAGCCAAATTTAGTTCAATTTTAACCTTAAAATTAAATCTCAAACTTGATTTTATTAACGAAATAAAAAGCTATTTTTTACTCTTAAAAGCCTTTATTCCTTTGCTTAAGAATTTCTTATACTTTTGAATTTCTGGTGTATAGCCAATAGGTTCTGTTAAATCATTGCCTTCGTGGTCAATTACAACATAAAGTGGTTGTTGGAAACTTTGGTATTTTTCAATTTGTAGTTCCGCCCATTTGTTACCTACGTTTTTTATTTGTCGTTTGGCCATTTCTGAATAACGAACTTCATTTGCTGGCAATGGTGTTCTATCATCACAATACAACGAAACAATTACAAATTTAGATTGAAGCATTGGTCTTATTTCATCATTTGTCCAAACTGAAGATTCAGTTTTACGACAGTTTTGACAGGCATGACCAGTGAAATCTAGTAATATCGGTAAGTTTTTTTCTTTAGCATAAGCAGATCCTTTTATTAAATCATGGAAAACTAGAATTGAACCATCCCCAACTGGATGCATGTCAGCTGCAAACTTTTCATACGTTGAATCTTTAATAACACCTGTCTCCAATCCTCCATTTACAAATCTGAAATTATCTTCTGAGTGTGTTCTTGGTGGTGCAATTCCATCAATGATTTTCAACGGAGCTCCGAACATTCCTGGAAATAAATAAACTGAAAATGTAAGTGCAAATAATGCAAACATAAAACGAGGTACACTCAATTTCTCTACAGGTGAATCATGTGAAAAACGAATTTTACCCAATAAATAAATACCCATCACCAAGAATAATACAAACCAAATTGCCACAAACCACTCTCTTGATAATAAATCCCAATGATAAGCTAAATCTACAGCTGATAAGAATTTTAATGCTAAAGCTAATTCAATCAATCCTAAAACAACTTTTACTGAATTCAACCAACCGCCTGACTGAGGTAAAGAATTTAACCAACCTGGAAAAATTGCAAATAAAGTAAATGGAATTGCTAACGCTAAAGAAAACCCCGTCATTCCAATTGCAGGTGTAATATAAGAGCCACTTGTTGCAGCTTGAACTAATAAACTTCCTATTATTGGACCTGTGCAAGAAAAAGAAACTAAACCAAGCGTGAAGGCCATAAAGAAAATGCCAATTAAACCTCCTCTATCCGCTTGTTTATCCATTTTATTTACCCAAGAAGAAGGTAATTGAATCTCAAATGCACCCAAAAATGAAAATGCAAACAATACAAAAATTCCAAAGAAAACTAAATTCATCCACATATTTGTTGATAAATCATTTAACCCTAAAGGACCAGTTGCAGCAGTGAAAACAACTCCAAATGTGACATAAATTAAAATGATAGAAACACCATAAACTAATGCTTTGAAAATACCTTCTCGTTTCGTTTTGGATTGTTTTGTAAAGAAAGTAACAGTCATTGGAATCATTGGAAACATGCAAGGAGTAAGTAAAGCTACTAATCCTGCTAGAAATCCTGCTACGAAAATAACTATGTTTGAATCTTTCTCTTTATTAGGCTCTTTTTTAGATTCTTGTTGAGTAGCTACTGTTTCATTTGAAGAAGTTTTACTAGCTCCTTGGGCTTTTTTGGCTGTATCCTCTAAAGTTTGATTAGTATTAGCAGAAGGTATGAAACCTTTAACTTTTAATTTACTTTCATAATCAAATGGTCCAACACATCCATCGTCATTACACAATTGAAAAAAAAGAATTCCAAATTCAACATTAAATTCTTCTTTTGTAAGAACTTCTATTTGTTGTTTAAAAATCACTTTTTTCTCAAAAATAAAGGACGTTCCTAAATCATCAACATGTTTAATTGGTTTTCCAATTTCAAAAGGTTTTCCAACCAAATTATAGTTTGGTGATTTTTTAAATTCAAATTGTGGCACTAATCCCGTTCCATCAGCTTGAGCTGGATCATGTTTTAAAGAAAAAATATGATAGGTTTCAGCAATTTTACCTATAAAGACAAGATTCGCGTGAGAATCATCAATTTTTTCAACCGACAGTTGCCATTTTATAAAATCTTCCATTCCTTGAGAAAAGGATGAAAAAACAAAAGATAAAACAATTAATAAGGAAAGGATTTTTTTCATTGGAGAATTACTTTTTTACTTTTATAGTGAAAGGGACATCAATCGGAGGAAAGCATTTTACATCGTCACAAACCATGTAAGTTACTTTTCCAGATACGATTGCTTCCTTTTTAATTTTTATTGGTACTTGTGCTATATATATAATGTCAATTATATATAAATCTGAATCAAAATTTGGATCAAACACTTTTTTTGGAATACTCTTCTCTTCTGCCTTCCCTGAAATTTTATACCCTTTTCTTTTTTCTATAGTTAAAGATGTCGGTACAGGTCCAGAACTGTTTTTGTTGTGAATTGAGTAAGTATGCCAAGTAGAATCTATTCTACCATAAGCAACAATCGCTTGGCTGATATTATCATACTCGAAAGTCCATTTGACATGGTTTTGACAATATAAATTTGAGTAAATTAATAGTAATAGAGCAGTTGATAATAAGCGCATGAATTATATCTTGATTTCTAGTAAACGACTTATTGGAATCCAAACTCCCCCTTTTAAACATATAAATTTTGTCCCCGCTGCCCAAATTGTCGTTTCAACTTTCTTTACGCTAGCATCATCTTGAAAATAAATTGAAACTTTTGTGCGATGTGCATTACCTAAAATGGTTGCTTTCTCTATTTGTTCGAGAAGCTGAGGGTGCTGATTAACTGTTGACTTATCGTGAAAAGTTAATGAAGGAATAGATTCCTTTTCGATGAGTGTTGCTTCCATAACTATTGAGAATTTAAGATTAATAATAATCGAATATAGCAAAAGAATGCTTTGGTTGTTCTTTTTTTGAGATTATTTTTAAGAACTTTAACATTGGATCTTTTACCATTCTAAACGAGCTTTTGCAGCAACCATCTGATTTGCAAATTGTTTTTCTTCAAATAAATATTTTCCAGTTATTGCAATCATTGCTGCGTTATCAGTACAGTATTCAAATTTTGGAATAAAGGTTTGCCACCCTTGCTCATTTCTTAGTTCTAATGCCTTTCTCAATCCGGAATTTGCAGAAACACCTCCAGCAATTGCTACTTGTTTTATTCCAGTTTCTTTTACTGCTTTTTCGATTTTATCCATTAAGATTTGAATGATTGTGAGCTGAATGGATGCACACAAGTCATATTTATTATCTTCAACAAATACAGGATTCAATTTCACCTGATCTCTAATTGTATAAAGAATTGAGGTTTTTAAACCACTGAAACTAAAGTCTAAACCGTCAATTCTTGGTTTTGAAAACTTAAACTTTGTCGAATCGCCGAATTTTGCATATTTATCAATCAATGGTCCTCCTGGATAAGGCAAACCCAACATTTTGGCTGATTTATCAAAAGCCTCTCCTGCCGCGTCGTCAATAGTTTTTCCGATGACTATCATTTTACTTGCACTTTCCACTTTCACAATTTGCGTATGTCCTCCAGAAACGGTTAAACATAAAAAAGGAAAACTTGGCTTTTGTTTATTTTTATCATCTATAAAATGTGCCAAAATATGCGCTTTCATGTGATGAACTGGAATTAATGGTTTGTTAAGTGCCAATGCAAAAGCTTTCGCAAAAGAGGAACCAACAACCAAAGAACCCAATAAGCCTGGACCTTGAGTAAAAGCGATTGCATCTATTTCAGCAAAAGAAATCCCAGCTTTTTTTATCGCTGCCTCTACAACTGGCACAATATTCTCTTGATGCGATCGTGAAGCTAACTCGGGAACAACTCCCCCATATTGCTCGTGTATAGATTGATTTGCTGTTACGTTGGAAAGAATCTCAAAATCCCGTAAAACGGAAGCGGAAGTATCGTCGCAAGAAGATTCAATGCCAAGTATAATTGTGTGTGCAGCCAAAAGATTTTTAAATTTGTAGTTGAAAGAATGGCAAAATTACTCAAAATAGTAGGAAGAATTATTGGAATCAGCTTTGAATGGCTTCTTATTTTCATTATTTCGCTTGCTTTTTTGATTCGCTCCTCCCCTTTTCAGACTTACTTGGCACAAAAGGCAACAGCCTATTTATCAGCAGAATTAAACACCAAAATCTCCATTGAAAAACTGGAAATTGTGTTCTTAGATAAGATCGCTTTAAAAGGCGTTAAAGCACTAGATCAAAAAGGAGAAACGCTTGTTTCAACCAAAGAAATTCTTGTAACTTTTGACAGATTAAACTTTTCAAAAAATGAATATGTAGTTTCAAAAGTTTTACTTTCAAATGGTTCTGCTTGGGTTTATAAATCAAAAAAAGAAGGTGAATTCAACTTTCAGTTTATAGTAGATTACTTTTCAAGTGATGCGCCTCCATCAGAGAGCAAACCAATTATTTTAACTATCAATTCAATTAAACTTGAAAATTTTGACTTGCGTTACGACGATTTACAGAAAGAAATTCTGCCTTTTGGTTTAGATTACGATCATTTACGCCTGTCGAAATTAAACCTCGAAGTCGGTAAATTGACCTTAAAAGATGATGTTGTTGCCTTTTCAATTAATAATTTAAGTTTCAAAGAAAGATGTGGTTTTGAAGCAAAGCAATTTAAAGCTGCTGTTAATCTAAGTTCTAAAGGTGTTAAATTAAATAAGTTTACCCTTAAAACAGCTCATTCAAATTTATACTTTTCAAAGTTAAATTTACTTTTTTCGGATTGGTCAGCTTTTGATGAATTTGAAGACAAGGTTAAATTTGATATTGATATTCTGCCGAGTACATTGGATTTAACGGATGTTTCTTATTTCGTTAGTGCGATGGAAGGAATGACGGATAAAATTCGATTAACAGCAAAGGTTGTGAATCCGATTAAAAACTTAAGTATTAAAAATTTAGATTTAAGAATCGGGAAACAAACGCTTGTTCAAGGTACAATCAATTTACCCGACTTCAGAAAAGGAAACGCAGCAAATCTCTCCGCATATCTTCAGAAAACATATATTTACTTAGCTGATTTGGAAGCGTTTAAACTACCAAAAGGAACGGCTCCTCTAAAATTTGAAGCACTTGTTTCAAAACTGAAATTTATAGACTTAGACCAACTTGCTTTTAATGGTTCATTTGAAGATTTCAAAGTGAAAATTAAGGAAGCAAAAACAGAAATAGGTGACATAAATCTTTTGCAAGCTATCCACATTGAAAACAAAAACGACCTATTAAAATTCTATCCAACGAATGCTGATTCAATGGCAATAAATGTTTCCAATTTCAACCTAGGTTCTTTTTTAGATAACACCCAATTAGGTTTAATCAGCGGGAAACTTAAATTGAATGGAGATGTAAATGAAAATGGAGATTTTGCAATGCACAACTTAGTTGCTAATTTAAGTCGCTTTGATTTTAACAACTATGCTTATACAAATATTTCCGTACAAGATGGAGAATTAGTGAATGATAATCTTTTTGCTGACTTAAAGGTTAAAGATCCAAATCTGGACTTAGCTTACACTGGAAATATATCAATTGGAGCAAAGCAGAAATATGAATTCGATTTACAACTCGATTACGCTAATCTTTTTGAATTAAATTTCTCAACGGAAGATAGTTCGCGTATATCCACTCAAATTTCTGGACGATTAGAAGGAGAATCGTTGGAAAATATATCGGGAAACATTCAAGCAAATTTTCTGCAATTTCAACAAAGTGGTGATGAGCTAAACATTCCTGTAATTAAATTAGATTTACAACGTCAAACAAATCACGATGTTTTCAATTTAAACAGTTCTATTTTATCGTTGAAATTATCTGGAAATATTAATTATGAAACAGTTCTTGATGATTTCTTGGAAGATTTATCGCTTGTGTTTCCATCAGTTGGGATCACTAAAAGAATTGACGATAAAAGAGAAACAAGTGATTTCAATTTCAATCTAAAAACTGGAGATTTAAGTGAGTTTTTGACCATTTTCGTTCCCGATTTAGAAATTGAAAAAGGAACAATGGTTAGCGGAAATTATCATTCTATTAATCATATTTTAAACTTGGATTTAAATTCTGGTTTTATGAAATATCAGAATTTAACCTTTGACGATATTGTTGTAACTCAAAACATTACAAAAACAGGAATTATTGGAGATTATAACATTGAAACGCTTAAATATGGTGACTCACTTAGTTTCGATAAAATCCGATTTGAAACAACTGGTAAAAATGGTGATTTAGATTCAAAACTTTCATGGAATCCAAATTCAACTGATTATTCCTCTATTGAATGGAAAACAGTTATTCTTGAAAATAATCAATTAAATTTCAACCTTAGTCCTTCGTTTTTCTCCTTGAATGGATTGCGCTGGGAAATTGCGAATGCTTCTGATATCATGTTGACGGAAAAAGATTTGATGGTAACCAACTTTAAACTCGTTAGAAATGATCAACTTATTCGAATTAACGGCTGCTTATCCAATAATGATTTAGACATTTTAAAAATTGACATTCAGCGTTTTGATTTAGCGGAAATCAGTAAAGTACTTGGTTTAGCAGTAAATGCAGAAGGTAAATTTTCTGGTTGGGCGAAAATTTCAAATCCTTACACAAACCTTGTTTATCAAGGAGATGCGCATATTGATGATTTAAAATTGGATGGGCAAGAAGTTGGAAATATTAATTTACTTTCTGATTGGAATGCTTTAAGAGAACGAATAATTATATCCGGAGACCTAGAATATCGAGGAATGAAAACTTTTGATTTTGGTGGACTTTATTCCTTGAAAACAGAAAATCTAGACCTCTTCCTAAATTTCGATAACACGGATATTCAATTTGCGAATGCATTTATGGACCCAGATGTTGTGAAAGATATCAACGGGAAATTAAATGGTAAAGTTTTCATTAAAGGGAAAGCAGACGCACCGAAATTGAATGGTAAATTAAAATTAGTTGATGGTGCTGCTCAAGTCGAGTTATTAGGAGTTTATTACCGGATTAACGGAGATATAATCATTGATGAAGATGCATTTCTTATAAATAATATGCCTATTAAGGATAAAGATGGAAATACAGCTTCATTAGTTGGAACAATTATTCACGACAACTTTACAAACTTCGATTTAGATTTACAATTTGACTTTGAAAATGACCGATCTAAAAAACCATTGCCTAATGGGCAAGCAATCCCGCTTGAAAAATTTATGATTTTGAATACAAAATATAAAGAAGGTGATTTATATTATGGTAAAGCTTACGGCCGTGGAACAGCAAACATATCAGGTTCAGCAAGTAATTTAGATGTTACTGTTGATGTTCAAACAAAAAAAGGAACTTTAATAAATTTCCCAATGTATGGTGTGTCTGAAATTGATGAATCCGCAGATTTTGTGCAATTTGTACCAAAAGGAAGTATAGAAAAACAACTAGAAGATAAAATTGATTTCACTGGACTCAATTTAGATATGAAATTCAGAATAACACCTGACGCTGAATTAAAAATTATCTTCAACGAACAATTAAATGACGAAATTCTAGCAAAAGGCTCAGGAATAATTGACATGCGTTTAGACCAGTTTAATCACGTGACATTAAATGGAGATTACGTAATTGGAGGTGGGAGTGTCTATAATTTTGCGCTTGGAGCAATTAAACAACCCTTTAATATTGTCCCAGGTTCAAAAATATCATGGACAGGTGATGCAATAAACGCAGCTTTAGATATAAAAACGAATATTGCTTTGAAAAAAGTTTCAATTTTAGAATTGAGCCCAGAGCAATTAGACAAAACTCTTTCAAGTCAAGATGTGAATTGTTATTTAAATTTATCTGAAACCTTACTCAAACCAGTTGTTGCTTTTGATATTGAAGCGCCATCTGCACCAGAAACAGGTAAGGCTCTTATAGCGAGGGTTAAAAACGATCCTGATGAATTGAATCGACAGTTTTTCTCTCTTTTACTAGTGCGCAAATTTCAACCATTAAAAGGTTCACTTTCAGCAGGAAGTTCAGCAGCGCTCGATCTATTAGAATCACAAATTAATTCTGCTTTAGGTTCTCTTTCCGATAAATATAAACTAAATGTCGATTACGGAGCTGACGAATCTCTAGGTGAGACTTCATTAGGTGTTGGTTTAAAAACAGGATTCTTAAATGACCGTTTAATTATTTCTGGAAGTTTCGGTGTTGAAAATAAAGGTGCAGTATCAACCGATACTAAAAGTACAAGTTCATTAATTGGTGATGTAAACGTGGAATATTTAGTAAACGAGAAAGGTACTTTCCGTGCTAATGCATTTAATAAATCAAATACCAACTCGGTAAAAGAAAACGCTGGACCTTTTACACAAGGTGCAGGTGTTTCATACCGAGAAGATTTTAATTCTTGGAAAGACTTTGAATTAGTACAATATACGTTGGACTTATTCAGAAAAGAGAAACGCTATCCATTAAAAAAGAAAAAACAACAATCGCCCGTTCCTCCTTTAGAGCAAAAACCGGCTGAAACAACAATCAAAGAAGAAAAAGAATAAGCTATGAAGAAAGTACTGATCGCAAATAGAGGTGAAATTGCAAGAAGAGTAATCAGAACCTTGAAAAAAATGAACATTAAAAGTGTTGCTATTTATTCCGATGCTGATAAAAATGCGCCACACGTTCTAGAAGCTGATGAAGCTGTTTATGTTGGAAAAAGTCCTTCTGCGGAAAGCTATTTGCAACAAGATTTAATTCTTCAATATTGTAAAGATTTAGGGGTTGAAGGAATCCACCCTGGCTATGGTTTCTTATCTGAAAATGCTGGTTTTGCGAAAAAAGTGAAAGCTGCTGGAATGAAATTAATTGGTCCTTCTCCAGAATCAATGGAAGTGATGGGCGATAAATTGAGTGCAAAACAAGCTGTAAAAAAATTCAATGTTCCTTTAGTTCCTGGTGTAGACGAAGCGATTTCTGATGTCGACGCTGCAAAACTTATCGCTGAGGAAGTTGGTTACCCAATTTTGATCAAAGCTTCTGCTGGTGGTGGTGGTAAAGGGATGCGTTTGGTTGAAAATTCAGCTGAATTTGAAGAACAAATGACAATGGCACAAAATGAAGCGCGTTCCTCTTTTGGCGACGATGCTGTTTTTATTGAAAAATTCGTTGACAAACCTCGCCACATTGAAATTCAAGTTTTCGCTGACCAACAAGGAAATGTTGTATATCTATTTGAACGCGAATGCTCAATTCAACGTCGCCATCAAAAAGTGGTGGAAGAAGCACCAAGTGCGATTTTAACTCCTGAATTGAGAAAAGAAATGGGTGAAGCTGCTGTTGCAGTATGTAAAGCTTGTAACTATGAAGGTGCTGGTACTGTTGAATTTTTATTAGATGGAAAATTGAATTTCTACTTCTTGGAAATGAACACACGTTTACAAGTTGAACATCCGGTAACAGAAGAAATTACAGGTTTAGACTTAGTTGAATGGCAAATTCGTGTGGCACGCGGAGAACGCTTACCTAAATTACAAGATGAACTAAAAATCAATGGTCATGCTGTTGAAATACGTGTTTACGCTGAAGATACGTTGAATGGTTTCACCCCAGATATTGGAACTTTAAATCGCTACCGAATTCCAAGTGGAAACCACGTTCGTGTAGATGATGCTTTTTTAGAAGGAATGGATATTCCAATTTATTACGATCCAATGATTGCAAAATTGGTAGTTTGGGGCGAAAATAGAGCTCAAGCTATAGAAAGAGCAATTGAAGCAATAGACAATTATCAAATTTCAGGTGTAAAAACAACTTTAGATTTTGGAAAATATGTTCTAAAACACCCTGCTTTTAGAAGTGGAGATTTTGACACCAATTTCGTGAAACATTATTTTCATGATCCTACAGTTATGCACGAAGCTATGCTTGAAGAAGAAGATGCTTTATTGCACGCAGTAGATGATATTTGGTTGGATATTAAAAAATTGAAAGAAACAGAATTTGCTTCTCGAGAAATTCAATCTTCTTGGAAAAACAGAATTGAATAATCGAAATTAATACTGCCTTTTTAATGAAATCACATTCCTTTCCACGCAAAGATTCCAATTGCTTTAGTAGTCAACAATTACTTTTTACCGATAATCAAAAAGCATTGAAAGATTTCATTGGACTTCCATTTTCTGAAGAAAATTTAAAGGCACTAACAGCAATTAAATCTACCTTTTTCACGGCAGAAAAAAGAAATTTACTAGTTTCTGTTCTCACGAAAAAATACAGTTCTGTTTCAAATGTGGCTGCAAGCTTAAAAAATATTGCTTCACTTGAAAACGAAAACTGTTTCACTATCACAACTGGACATCAGCTCAGCTTATTCACAGGTCCTTTATACTTCGTTTACAAGATTTTACACGTTATAAAACAATGTGAACTTTTAAACGAAAAATTTCCAGAAACTAAATTCGTTCCTGTTTATTGGATGGCAAGTGAGGACCATGATTTTGAAGAAGTGAAATCATTCTTATTGTACGGAAAAACTATTTCTTGGGAAAGCGAACAAGCTGGCGCGGTAGGAAGAATGAATTTGTTCGGATTGAGCACAGTTGTGGATCAACTGAAACAATTTTTCGCGAATCATCCTGAAAGTGAAATTCATCAGTTAATCGATAAATTGAATGGTAACACTTATGGAGAAGCATTTTTTCAGTTTGTTCACGAGTTATTTGGTTCTTTTGGCTTGGTTATTTTAGACGGAGATGAAGATGCCTTTAAAACAGCTTTTAAACCGATATTTAAACAAGAATTAAGCACCCAATTTTCGCATCAAGAAGTAGTTAAAACGAATGAAAAACTAGCTTCTGAAAACTTTAAAATACAAGTTCAGCCGCGAGAAATAAATCTATTTTTCTTAAGTGAAAACAAACGTGAACGCATTATTGCAGCCGGAACTGATTTTCAAATTGGAGAATACAACTATAGTTCATCAGAAATTTTAGAACTTCTTGAAAAACATCCTGCCTCCTTTTCACCGAATGTTATTTTGAGGCCACTTTATCAGGAATTTATTTTACCAAATATTTGTTACGTTGGTGGCGTTGGCGAACTCAGTTATTGGCTTCAACTTAAATCTACCTTTGAAAAAGCAGCTATCCCCTATCCGATTCTTCAAGCGAGAAGTTCTGCAATATGGATGGATAAAAGCAGTCAAGAAAAACTCGAACAATTACAATTTGAGATAAATTCAATTTTCAAAACCACTACTGAACTTAAAAAAGAATTTCTACTGAATAACGAAGAAGAAACCATCGAATTTACACTTCAAGATTTTCAATTTAGTCAATTTAAAAACGATTTAATTCATAAGTCCGAATTGATTGACCCATCTGTAAAATCTTGGATTGAAGCAGAATTTACACGCCTTGAAAAACAAGTGGAAGGCATTAAAAATAGATTGGAAAAATCCGTTAAATCCAAACACGAAAAAGCTTTAAAGTCAATTGAGCAACTAAAAGAAAAATTATTTCCAGCAAATGGAATGCAAGAACGCAGCTTTAATTTCTTTCAATTTTGCCCAGATGGAAATTATAAAAACAAACTCCAAAACCTATACACTGCCATCGAACCATTTGATTCCTCAATTATCATTTTGACTGAAGATTAACACAAAGAACTAGCTATGAGTTATATCAATTTCTCCTTTTTAATGCTTTTATTTTTTACTAATTGCGCGCTTCCAACTTCCAAAAAAGAAACGATTGCAGTTAGAACAACTAATTTTAAAACTAAGGTTTCTTGCAAAATAGAAAACAACCAATTACTCGCAAGTTATGAAGGCCCAGAATTTCTGAATGATCGCGATACAGCACATTTACTTTCTAATTTGGTTGCGAATGAGCTTGGTAATCATTTAAAGAAAGAATTTAGCAAGAAAAACTATTTAAAAGTAGATCTTAAAAACACAAAAATTCAAACTAAAGGAAATCCTCAATTTCGCTATCCATCAGAAGAAATCGTTAAATACACCATTGAAATGCCTTTATTAAAAGTCAAAAATGCGTGTGATGCCTTCACAGGAATCGAACACCGAGGTACTTGGGCAAGAAACGATATTGAAACAGGTTTTCCAGAATGGATTCAAAAACTAAAAAGTCAAATTGCTGTTGGAGAAATCGAAAGTGAATTTTTTAAAACACCTGAAGGATTCAAGGAATATTGGGTGCTATTCAAACATAGAGGATATCAAGGGAATTGCAAGTAGAGAACTTGTTATAACTTCAAATATCGATATTAAGAGTTTTCATTTCTACAAATCTTCATTTTAAGATAATTCTAGTTTTTATTTATATACAAGACAGCAAAGTTCAACCTATTCTTCAAACTTCTTAGTAGCACGATTTAAGCGATCATTCATAGAAATCCCTATACCAATTTCTTCAAATCGTTCAACGTATAATTTTGAATAGTTCTTTAGGTCCATAAAGTGCATAGCCGCATATAATTTTTGTGCAGCCTCTTTTAAATCACCAGTTTCGCTAAGAATGTATTTTTGAGTAATCGGAATTTCAGGTCGATTATCTTTTAAAAGAATAAATCCATCTTTTTTATTTTCTTCAAAAACAAAATCAGCTTCTAAATAAGCAAAAGGTGTATTGGGAGCATAATGATGCTTAACCATTCCACTTGTCAATGGTTGATTTTCTGAATGATTTTTCAACTGGGGTAAATAGCCAATGACATTTGAAAGTTGTTCCAATGAAATTCCTCCCAAACGATAAACAATAACTTGCTCATTTTCCAAGCCAACAATTGTAGATTCAATTCCATTTTCACAGGCACCACCATCTAAAATATAGGGGATTTTACCTTGCAATTGATTATAAACATGGGTTGCTTGGGTTGGGCTAATCATTCCATAAAGATTTGCACTCGGCGCAGCTAGTGGAAAACTTAAACTTTTAAGTAAATCTTGAATTAACGGTTGAGCTGGTACTCTCACCCCTACTCGATCTAAACCAGCCGTAACAATTTCTGGAACCAATGAGGATTTGTTTAACAACAAAGTCAATGGTCCTGGCCAAAAGAAGTCTGAAAGCTTATCTAAAATTGGTGGTAAATCTAAAACGTATGGTTTAATTACCTCTTTTGAACTAAAATGCAAGATTAGTGGATTACTTAAGGGACGACCTTTTGCCTCAAAAATCTTGTGAATGGCCAATTCATTCAATCCATTTGCAGCCAAACCGTAAACAGTTTCTGTCGGAATTGCAACAATTTCACCTTTTTCTAATAAAAGACGAGCTTGGTTACAATCATTCCCGACAATAGTTTTCATTCAGTAGTTAATTTTGAACAAAGATAAAGGATTTCAAGTTACAGAATTAGATACTGCAACTTAAAACATAATTAGAATTGGATTTAAACAATAGAAGATAACAAGTTTAATTTTTCGTTTATTTTGCTTGTTAATGCTCAACTTTTATATTTTCCAACATCACTTTCACCATAGTGTCTAAATCAAATTGATGCTTCCAACCCCACTCTTTTTCGGCGTATGAATCATCGATAGAGTTAGGCCAAGATTCTGCAATTACTTGACGAAAATCAGGTTGGTAAACTATTTCAAATTCAGGAATTACCTTTTGAATCGCTTCTGAAATCGCTTTGGGTGTAAAACTAATCCCACCTAAATTATAAGCAGAACGAATTTTCACATTTTCTGCTGGGGCTTCCATCAATTGAATCGTTGCGTTAATTGCATCATCCATAAACATCATTGGTAAGGCTGTATCTTCTTTCAAGAAACACGTAAATTGCTTGCCTGCTTTTGCCTTGTAGAAAATGTCAACGGCGTAATCTGTTGTTCCTCCGCCTGGGAAACTTTTATATGAAATCAAACCTGGGTATCGAATGCTTCGAACATCTACATTGAATTTATTGAAATAATACTCACACCATCTTTCTCCTGCTTGCTTAGAAATACCATAAACAGTTGTTGGTTCCATAATAGTGTGCTGTGGCGTATTATCCATTGGTGTTGTCGGTCCGAATACAGCAATTGAACTCGGCCAAAATATTTTAGAAATGTGACCTTCTTTTGCTAAGTCAAGAATCGTGAACAATCCTTCCATGTTTAATTTCCAAGCAAAATCTGGATTTTTTTCAGCCGTAGCCGAAAGCAATGCCGCTAATAAATAGACTTCTTTGATTTCATTTGAAATAATATAATCTCGAACACCTTCTCGATCAAGAGCATCAATTTTCACATACGGCCCATTTACTAGTAAAGGAGGACAATAATCTTTCACATCTGCAGCAATAACGGTATCATTTCCCTTTATTTTTCTAAGTTCCAAAACAAGTTCAGTACCTATTTGACCTCCTGCTCCAATGATTAGTGTTTTTATCATAAATTTCAAATTCAATAATTGACAAATTTAAGCGAATTACATTTCAATGTAACATCACTAATAAAAAATACTCACTCAATAAAAAACTGATTAAAATCATTATTTAATATATTCTATTCATTTATATTTGTTGTCTTATATATTTATTTAAACGTGCTAACCTAAGATTAACCCAATCGAAATTCAGATTAAGTTTTTAGTACATTTATTTATTCTTAAGTTAATTAAAATTTTTATTATGCCGTTTTATCAAAAATTAGGAAAGATACCTCACAAACGTCACACTGTTTTTAGACAAGAAAATGGTGAATTATACCATGAACAACTTTTCGGTACTGCTGGATTCGATGGAATGTCAACATTATTGTATCATATTCAACCTCCAACCGCTATTAAAGAAGTAAAAGGTGAGAAAAATATTGCTCCAGAAATTGCATTCGAAAAGAATTTAATGCCTCGCAGTTTTAAGGGGTATCAAGTAACACCGAATAAAGATTATTTGGAAAGTAGAAATCCAATTTTAGTAAATAGTGACGTTTATATTGAATTGTCAGCTCCTCAAGCTTCTATGAAAGATTACTTCTATAAGAATGCGGATGCAGATGAAGTGATCTTTGTTCATAGAGGTTCAGGAAAACTAAGAACACAATTAGGAAATATTGATTTCGCTTACGGTGATTATTTGGTGATTCCTCGTGGAATGATATATCAATTAGAATTCAATGATGATGATAATCGTTTGTTGATTATTCAATCATTTCATCCTGTTTACACACCAAAACGTTACAGAAATTGGTTCGGACAATTATTGGAACATTCGCCCTTTTGCGAAAGAGACATGCGCCCTCCCTCAGAATTGGAAACACACAATGAAGAAGGTGAATTCTTAATCAAAATCAAAAAAGAAGACGTTTTATACGATTTCGTATATGCGCATCATCCCTTTAATGTTGTTGGTTGGGACGGCTACAATTACCCATATGCATTTTCAATTCACGATTTTGAGCCAATAACTGGACGTGTACATTTACCTCCGCCAATTCACCAAACATTTGAAACTTCGGCATTTGTAATTTGCTCTTTTGTTCCTCGTTTATACGATTATCATCCTGATTCAATTCCTTCACCCTACAATCACAGTAATATTGATTCAGACGAAGTGCTTTATTATGTAGATGGCGATTTTATGAGCCGAAATAACATTGAACATGGCCAAATAACCTTACATCCCTCTGGTATTGCTCACGGCCCGCATCCTGGAGCTTATGAGAGAAGTATTGGCAAAAAAGAAACACATGAATTAGCAGTAATGATTGATACTTTTAAGCCGTTGAAAATTACGAAAAGTGCTCTTGGAATCGAATTAGAAGGTTATGAGAAATCTTGGATACATTAAATAATTACGATTATTAATTTTGAATTTATAGATCCACAAAACATTAAAAAATAAAAATATGTCAAAAGTAGATACAACAAATAAAGCAGTAAAAAACGTCGAATACGGCTTAGAAAAAATCTTCGAAGGCGCACAAGATTTCCTTCCACTATTAGGAACAGATTTTGTAGAATTTTACGTAGGTAACGCCAAACAAGCTGCACATTTTTACAAAACAGCATTTGGTTTTCAATCTTATGCCTATGCAGGACTAGAAACAGGAATGAAAGACCGCGTTTCGTATGTGTTGAAGCAAGATAAAATCAGATTAGTGTTAACAACAGCTTTACGTAGTGATTCACCAATTGGTGAGCATGTTAAAAAACATGGTGACGGTGTAAAAGTAATCGCACTTTGGGTTGAGGATGCTACTTCTGCTTGGGAGGAAACAACAAAAAGAGGTGCAGTTTCTTTTATGGAGCCAACCCTTGAAAAAGACGAACATGGCGAAGTAGTTCGCTCTGGAATATATACTTATGGAGAAACCGTTCACATTTTCGTTGAGCGTAAAAACTATAATGGAATTTTCTTACCCGGATTCACAAATTGGGAATCAGACTATAATCCAGAACCAGTGGGATTAAAATTTATCGATCACATGGTTGGAAATGTTGGTTGGGGAGAAATGAATACATGGGTGAAATGGTATGAAGACGTGATGGGCTTTGTGAATTTCCTTTCATTCGACGACAATCAAATTCATACGGAATATTCTGCCTTGATGTCAAAAGTAATGTCAAACGGAAACGGAAGAATTAAATTTCCAATTAATGAGCCTGCGGTTGGTAAAAAACGTTCTCAAATTGAAGAATATATTGATTTTTACGAAGGTCCGGGAGCGCAGCACATCGCTGTTGCAACAGATGACATCATCAACACGGTTACACAATTGCGCGCTCGTGGAGTGGAGTTTTTATCAGCGCCACCACAAGCTTACTATGATGAAATTCCTGCACGTTTGGGAGTTCACATGGAAATGATGAAAGAGGATATAAAAGTACTTCAAAGCTTGTCAATTATGATTGATGCAGATGAAGAAGGTTATTTATTACAAATTTTCACAAAACCGGTTGAAGACCGTCCAACGTTATTCTTCGAAATAATCCAACGAATGGGCGCAAGAGGATTTGGAGCTGGTAACTTCAAAGCATTATTTGAATCTATTGAACGAGAACAAGAGAAAAGAGGTACATTATAATTTCCTATTTTTCAAATAATTGAGAACTGTCGTGAGTAATTGCGACAGTTTTTTTTGAATGAATGAAATTCTATGTTTGATTTAAACAAGATTTTATTATATTTGCACCCACCAAAAATGGAGATTGTAGCTCAGTTGGTTAGAGCGCCGGATTGTGGTTCCGGAGGTCGCGGGTTCGAGACCCGTCTTTCTCCCCAAGTTTTAAAGGTCGATGAAAATCGGCCTTTTTTTGTGTGTTTTTTCGCACATTTAATTATCTAATATGATTTATTTTGAAATTTCTACTATTATGATTATTTACATTGTTTGTAATTGAAATTAGCCATAAAGCATAATAGATTTTATAATCAAAAAGAGGTTCCCACACATTTCAAACACTTCTTTGTGTAATAATCTTCAACCCCTTAAGTTATTAAGTTGATTTTACTTTTATTTTTGAGGAAATTATACAGTTTATGCAACTCGATTTATCCATAGTAATTCCTTTATTTAACGAAGATGAGTCTTTGCCAGAATTACATACGTGGATTCAAAAAGTAGTCAATCAGCACAATCTATCCTATGAAGTGATTTTTGTCGATGATGGAAGTAAGGACAAATCGTGGAAAGTAATAGAAAGTTTAAGCCAACTTGATTCGAATGTTAAAGGGATTAAATTCCAACGCAATTACGGAAAATCAGCTGCTTTACACAATGGTTTTGAAATGGCATCTGGAAAAGTTGTGATTACAATGGATGCGGATTTACAAGATTCTCCAGATGAAATTCCAGAGCTTTATAGAATGATAATGGAAGACGATTTTGATGTCGTTTCTGGTTGGAAGAAAAAAAGACACGATCCAATTTCAAAAACAATTCCTACAAAACTTTATAATTGGGCTGCAAGAAGAATAACAGGTATTTACTTGCACGATTTCAACTGCGGTCTAAAAGCTTACAAGTTAGCTGTTGTAAAAAGCATTGAAATTTATGGCGACATGCACCGCTACGTTCCTGCATTAGCTAAATATGCTGGCTTCACAAATATTGGTGAAAAGGTAGTGCAACACCAAGCTCGTAAATTTGGAGTTACAAAATTTGGATTGAACCGTTTTTTAAATGGCCCACTTGACTTGATGACTGTAGCTTTTATGGGGAAATTTGGCAAAAAACCAATGCACTTCTTTGGCGCTTTAGGAACACTTATGTTTATTATCGGTTTTGGCATTGCGTTATTTCTAGGAATAGATAAACTCTTCATTCATAAAACAGCAACAAAACTGGCAGAAAGATCTGAATTTTTCATTGGTTTGGTTGCAATGATTATTGGGGTACAATTTTTCCTAACCGGTTTCATTGCTGAAATGATTGGTCGCAATTCTTCTTCTCGTAATCAGTATTTAGTCGAAAAAGAAATCAAATAATGCTCGATTGGTCAGTGGATGAAAATTGGACACTCTTTCTAGATAGAGATGGTGTTATCAACGAACGAATTATGAGCGGATATGTCTTGGACTATAAAGACTTTCATTTCAAACAGGGTGTTTTAGAATCATTTGCAACACTAAGTTCAAAATTCAAATATATTTTCGTGGTCACTAATCAACAATGTGTGGCCCTTGAAAAAATTTCAGAAGTCGCATTAGCAGAAATTCACCACCAAATGCAATTGGATATTGAAAAAGTTAGTGGAAAAATAACGCAAGTATTCGCAGCAATTGAATTTAAAGATCAAGAACCTTTTATGCGTAAACCTTCTATTGGTATGGGGAAATTGGCAAAATCACTTTATCCTGAAATTGATTTTTCAAAAGCCATTATGGTGGGAGACACAAATACGGATTTGATTTTTGGCAAGAAACTTGGAATGAAGACAGTACTCATTGTTACCGAAGAGAAAGTTTCCGTTAAAGCTGATTGTGTGGTAAAATCTTTGACAGAATTAAATCAACTAATATGAAAAAGTTTATTTTTCTTTTTATACTATTACCTTTTCTAACTTTTGCTCAAATCAATCAAAAAGACGCAAAAGGTAGAAAACAAGGCGTTTGGCAAAAAAATTATCCGAATAGTTCTGTCCTAATTTATAAAGGTCAGTTTAAAGACGATGTTCCTGTTGGTGAATTCACCTATTATTACCCAACCGGAGAAGTTAGAACAATTATTGAACACATACCAAATAGCAAGCGCTCTTATGGCTACTATTACCATAAAAACAAAGAATTAATGAGTGAAGGTCCATTTTGGGATCAGAAAAAAGATTCTGTTTGGGCAAATTACAATCCAGAAGGCTATGTTATTGGAACGGAAGAATATAAGGATGATAAACTAAACGGAAAAAAAGTACTCTATTACCTACGAAGTCAACAAGAATCTGGAAAAATGGACGTGCTGTCTATTGCCAATTATAAAGACAGTGTATTACATGGTGAATTCAAAGAATTTTTTTCAAATGGAAAGTTGAAGAAAATAGGTAATTATTTAAAGGGATTGAAAACAGGCGAGTGGCAAGAGTTTGATATGAATGGTGTTTTAGTTGGTAAAGTTCGTTACAAAGATGGTTTGCCACATGGTTGGGCCTCTGCTTACAACTCTAAAGGAATAAAAATTAATGACACTTTATATCAAAACGGTGTTTCGTTAAGAGGAAAAGAGTTAGAAGAATTTTTATTGAAATGTGAAAAACAAGGTATTAACCCAAATCAATAAGTTTTGTACTTTTGACTATTATGAAAGCAAGCTTACGATTTTTCTTAATTACTGTAACGGGTTCTTTTTTACTACTAAGTTCATGTAAGAAAGAATTAGTTAATGGCAATCAATTTCTTTATAGTTCTTATTATGAACTGAAATCAGGTAAGTTTATTGAATATGATGTAATGGAAATTACACACGATGAAAATGCTTCTACACAACACGACACAAATTACTACCAATTAAAATGCGTAATCGAAGACACTTTCACTGATAACGCGGGAAGACTTGCCTTTAATTATGTTCGATACAAAAGAACAAATTCGACAGAACCTTGGACGCAATCTGATTTATGGTCTACTACCGTTTTTAACAACAAAGCCGAATTAGTGGATGAAAATCAACGCATTGTGAAATTAGTTTTTCCAGTTTCAGAATTTACCATTTGGAATGCCAATCAATTTAATACAGATGTTAAGTTAAATTGCAGTTATGATAAACTTCACGTTCCGAAAGCAATTAATGGTTTTACTTTTGATAGCACTTTGGTCGTTGAGCAAGAGGATAAAAGAAACTTAATTGAATTCAAACGAAAATATGAAGTGTATGCCAACCGAGTGGGAATGGTAAAGAAATACTATAAAGACTTACAAATCTCAAACTTTGACACCTTAAATATTAAATCAGGAAAAGAAATTTTCATGACTTTAACAAACTTCGGAAACTAAATAATTTCCATCCAATTTTACATTATAAATTTGCCGCGGCAAATACATTTTAAATTCTAACAAGTTAAATGAAAATAGTTTTCCTCTCTACATTTTATCCTTTTCGAGGTGGTATTGCACAATTTAGCGCACATTTATACAGGGAGGCGGAAAAAAACCATGAGGTGGAAGCAGTTACTTTTACTCGTCAATATCCAAAGTTACTATTTCCAGGAAAGACACAATTAGTTAGTTCTGAAGACACAGCTGATAAAATTCCAGCAAAACGTTGGTTAGATTCTATCAATCCATTTACTTACATTTCAACAGCACGTAAAATAAGAAATCTTCAACCTGATTTGATCATTTCACGTTATTGGATGTCGTTTTTTGCCCCAAGTTTTGGGTGGATTTTAGGAAAACAAGAAAAAAAAACAATTCGTTTAGCGATACTTGACAACGTTATTCCCCATGAACGACGTTTTTTTGATGATGCATTTAACCGTTTTTTCTTAAATCGAAATGATGGGTTTATCGTAATGTCTGAACAAGTTCAAAAAGATTTACTATTCTACTTACCAAAAGCCAAACACATTTTAATTCCACATCCAATTTACAATCACTTTGGAGAGAAAATTTCAAAAACTGAAGCACTTCAAAAATTAGGGATTTATGATTGTATTAATAAAAAAGTACTACTCTTTTTCGGAATTATTCGCGATTATAAAGGCTTGGACATTCTTTTAAATACCATTCAATTTCTTGATGAAAGCTTTATTCTAATAATTGCAGGGGAAGTTTACGGTAGTTTCGAGAAATATGAAAATATCATAAAAGAAAAAAAACTTGAAAAAAAAGTTAAGTTATACACCAGATATATTGATGACTCAGAGGTTACTAACTTTTTCTCTGCCGCCGATGTTTGTGTTCTTCCTTATCGTTCGGCAACTCAAAGTGGAATTACCAATATATCTTTTCATTTTGAAATTCCTGTTATTTCAACAAATGTTGGTGGATTGGCAGAAACAATTTTATACGGTCGAACAGGATTGATTGCTGAAGAAGTGAATGAAAAAGCGCTACTGAAACAGATTAAAAATTTCTATGACATTTATAATTCTAAAGAATTCGCTCAAAATATTCAACAATACAATAAAGAAAATAGTTGGAACAATTATGTTAATAAAATGCTTCGTTTTGCAGAAGAATTAAGTTGAATAACCTATAGCTTTTAAAGTATTTCTTTAATAAACACTGTGAATGTTGATTTTACGAAACGTAAATTCTATATTTGCACCCTTAATTCAAATTCAAATTTACAAAAATGCGTTTAAAAGGATTTTTTTGGTTTCTAACTATCTTATTGACAGTTGTTTGCGTTTACCAGTTGTCATTTACTTGGGTAGCAAGTAATGTCGAGAAAAAAGCAGAGAAAGAGGCAGTGCTGAAAGTAAATCAGCTAAAAGAGCAAGTAAAAACAACGAAGGAACCAGCGTTATTACCAAATAACACTTACGTTGATTTCAAAAACCCTGAAGATGAAGATATAGCAAAATCTGCTTTTATTAATGAAATTTTAAGAGAAAAAGGTGAAAAGCCAGTATATCCAGTAATTGGTTCAACTTTCTCTGAAGTGAAAAAAAGATCTTTAGCATTTGGATTAGACTTAGTTGGAGGAATGAGTGTTTCTCTAGAAATTTCAACGCCTGATTTAATTAAAAATCATGCTAAAAATCCAAAAGATTTGCGTTTTCTAAAAACTTTTGAAAAAGCACAATCAATTTGTAATAATAATGGTGGTGATTTTTTAACTGTTTTTATTGATACGCACAAAGAAATGAACAAGGGCTTACCTTTAAATTACTTGTTTAAAGGCGAATCAATAGGAGTTAAATCTTCTGATGATGACGTTGAAACATATTTCAGAAAATTAATTGGTTCGTCTATGGATGGTGTTGAACAAATCATGAGTCGTCGTATCAATCAATTTGGTGTTGCACAGCCTAATATACAAAGAGATGCAGCAACAAATCGTTTATACATTGAACTTCCTGGTGTTCAAGATGAAAACACTGTTGCTAAAAAATTACAATCAACCGCTAACCTAGAATTCTTTGAAACATATCAACTAAGTCAATTTCAAATTCAATGGCAAGAAGCTTCAAGATTATCGACACAAAAAGAGCAAAAGTCAACAATTGATATTGAAGTAGACACAACAAAAGCTGAAAAGAAGGAAGACCTTTCATTAACTTCCTTGTCATCTGCAAAAACTAAAGGTTTATCGGATTTAATCACTCCAGTTGGTGATTACGCTGTTGGGTATGTGCAAACAGCTAACAAAGTAGCGGTTCAAACTTTATTAAGAAGAAAAGATATTTTAGCTGCCTTGCCTCAAGATTTACTTTTCATGTGGTCAGCTGACCCAGAAAAAATTGATGATAAATCAAACAAAACTGCTTATTTTATCTATGCCATAAAAGTTCCTGAATCAGGAAAAGCAAGAGTAAGAGGTGAGCATATTAGCAAAGCCTCAACAGGATATGACCAAAGAGATGGTAAAATTACAGTTGATTTGGAAATGACTGCTGAAGGTTCTGATGAATGGGGGAGAATGACCTCTGACAATGTTGGAAAAGTTGTAGCAATAACAATGGATAGCGTAGTATTTAGCGCACCTCGAGTTATGAACCCAATCACAACTGGTAATACGCAAATTTCAGGAAGTTTCACATTTGAAGAAGCTCAAGATTTATCTGGCCTATTAAATGGTGGAGCACTTCCTGCTCCATGTGTTATAAAAGATCAAATGAAAGTTGGTCCTACAATTGGAAAAGAAAATTCAACAGCTGGACTTATTTCATTTGGTGTGGCATTCTTAGCAGTATTGTTATATATGTACTTCTACTATGGTAAAGCTGGTCTTGCTGCCAATATCGCTTTAACTGTGAATGTTATCTTTATATTCGGTTGTTTGGCTTCATTTGGTGCTGTATTAACTTTAGCAGGAATTGCAGGTATCGTTTTAACAATCGGTACAGCAGTCGATGCCAATATCTTGATTTTTGAACGAATAAGAGAAGAACAAAAAAGAGGTAAAGATTTAAAAGAATCACTTGCTGTTGGTTTTAGAAAGGCACTTCCTTCTATTATCGATGCGAACGTGACCCATTTACTTGTTGCAATTGCTTTGAAAATATTTGGAACAGGAGAAATCGAATCATTTGCAACAACATTAATCATTGGTATTTTTACTTCAATGTTCTCTGCGATTGTTATAACTGAATTAATTATTAATTCATGGTTAGACAAAGGAAAAAGCATTTCATTTAGCACTAAATTCTCTAATGGTTTATTTCAAAACTTTAATTTCAATTGGGTTGGAAACAGAAAATACTTTTATATTTTCTCTATAAGTGTTACAATCTTAGGGATTGTTGGGATGGCAACAAGAGGCTTGAAACAAAGTGTTGAGTTTACTGGAGGTAGAACGTTTGTTGCTAAATTTGAAAATAAAGCAGACATCGAATATTTAAGAACAAACTTATCTAAAGTTTTTGTGGAAAATGGCGAAGTTGCTTCAATTGACTTAAAAACTAAATCAAATGATTACAATGTTGAAATCGTAACGAACTACAAATTAAATAATGATGCTTCAACAAAAGTTGTAACTGATAAACTTAAAGAAGGATTGGACGCATCAAAAGAAAAATTAGGGAACTACGAAATCGTGGAATCAAGAAGTATTTCATCTTCCGTTTCTAAAGAAATGTGGTCTTCATCGGTTATCTCAATTTCTTTATCTTTATTAGCAATTTTTACCTATATATTGATGAGATTTGGTCATTGGCAATATTCTTTAGGTGCAATTATTGGTTTAGCCCATGATGCATTCTTTGTATTATCAATTTTCTCATTACTTCATGGATACTTACCGTTTAGTTTAGATGTCAATCAATCATTTATCGCCGCGATATTGACTGTTATTGGTTACTCGATGAATGATACTGTAATTGTATTTGATAGGATCAGGGAGAACTTGTCGAAATCAGGTCCTGACGATCACCATCACCAAATAATCAACTCATCTTTAAATACTACTTTAAGTAGAACATTCAATACATCAATGATTTTATTTGTCGTATTATTAATTATGTTCATTTTTGGCGGCCCTGCAATCAAAGGATTTATTTTTGCAATGCTTGTAGGTGTTGTAATTGGAACCTATTCTTCACTATGTGTTGCGACACCAATATTAATAGATTTTTCTAAAAAGTTAAAAGCTTAAGATTTTCTACTATTTAATCTTAAAGAGGCTATTAAAAAAATAGCCTCTTTTTTTTTGATAATTTTGTCTCGTATGGAATCAAGAATTCAATTATTTATTATTTCGCTTTTCATTTTAGTAGTTCAAACTAATTCATTTTTAGGTCAAGTTGTCAAAGGTAAAATCATTGATAATAAAAACTTTCAATCTAAATATATTGATTCAAGAACAATTTCTATTTGGCTACCTGATGGATATGATAGTTTGAAAAAATACCCCGTCCTTTATATGCATGACGGTCAAATGCTTTTCGATTCAACTTCAACATGGAACAAAAAAGAATGGAAAATTGATGAAACCGCAAGTAGTTTAATCACAGAAAATAAAATAAGACCTTTCATTGTTGTAGGTATTTGGAATAACGGAAAGCAACGTCGTTTTGAATACATGCCACAAAAACCATTTTCTCAATTACCAAAAGAAACACAGCTTTCTATTAGGAGAGAGTTAATGGATACCAAGGAAATTGAACCTTTTACAATGAAAGCTGATAATTACTTGAAATTTATCGTTAAAGAACTTAAACCATTTGTTGATTCTCATTTTTCAACTTTAACAAATCAAGAAAACACATTTATAGGTGGATCAAGTTTTGGAGGAATGATTTCTTGGTATGCCATATGCGAATATCCAAAAATATTTGGTGGCGCCTTATGTATTTCAACCCATTGGCCAGGAATGTTTCCAGGTTCTATTAATCCTAAATTACCTAATGCATTTTTTGCATACTTAAACAAAAAACTTCCATCACCAAACAATCATAAAATTTACTTTGATTACGGAACAGAAACATTGGATGCCTATTACGAACCATATCAATTGAAAGTAGATAAAATTATGGAACGAAAAGGATACAAAGAAGGGAATTGGATGTCATTAAAATTTTCAGGAGAAGATCATTCTGAAAAAGCTTGGGCAAAAAGAATGGATTATCCACTTCAATTTATTTTTGGGAAATAGCTCGTATTGTTTTTATATTGATTGTAACGACAAAATATATTCTTAATATTCCCGAAACATTTTCTTAATTTCGGGCGTGGAAAAATGGAGAGCAGCTTTATGGAATAAAAGTCACTGGTTTTTTGCTTTGCTTCCGCTTATTTTCCTAATCCGAATTTATGTTATTCTTACCGCTCAAAGTCAATGGATTGATAAAGATACAAGTGCTTTATTTCCTTGGTTTGGTCTAGGTTTCGATGTATCTTTAGTACTACTTTCTTGGTTTTTGTTTGGTTCTATTGTTTCTCTCCTTGGCAAGCGATTAAATTGGATTGCGGCTTTTTTTGGATTCATCATCTTATTAATTGTTATTACTCTTGACCAATATTATATTGTTTCTAGAGAACCCTTAGATGAGGCTATTTTCTTGTTTACATGGGAAGAAGTTTGGATGATTGCAGGAATAGAACAGCGATTAACACCACTTTTTACCTTACTTTTAATTAGTTTATTCCTGATCTATGGATTACTTGCTTGGTTGTTTAAAAAACTCAATCAAAAAGCAACAGATTGGCATAAGAAAATAGTGTTTTATCTAGGACTAACTTCGTTGCTTCTTCTACCCTATTTACGTTATGAGAATATCGATAATCAACCATTAGAAGCTTTAGTAAATAATAGACTCTTATTTTTTGTCAATAAATCTTTAGAATATTCAAATAGTGAAAGAGTCAATACTAAGAGAATTTATATCACAGATTTTAAAGAATTAAACCCTGAATTTTACGGACAAACAAAATCCAATGGAGTTTATCCTCTTTGGCATAAATTCCCAAATAAAAGCACATTAACTCCTTTCTTTGATAAAACTTCAGATGGGAAAATTCCTCATGTTGTTATCATTATTGCAGAAAGCATGTCAGCAGATATGTTTGGAGAACGAAAATCTAACACTGGGAATCTAATGCCATTTATGGATTCACTTTCCGAACAAAGTTTATATTTTCCGAATGCACTTTCCACTTCACAAAGAACACATAATGTTTTACCAGCAATTCTTTCTTCAGTTCCAAATGTGATGGACGGAAATGCATTTCAACAAATTCAATATCCCAATCATTGGTCCATTTTTAATTTACTTCAAAAAACACATTATGCTCGTTTTTATTGTGGAGTGGCGCTTGAGTACCTAAATATGCGCGGATTTATGAATTATCACAATGTAAATTTTCTTGTTCAAAAATGGTCTAAAGAATGTATAAATCACTCAAAAGAAACAAATAGTCCTTGGGGTTTTCCAGACGAAGATTTGTTTAAACAAGCATTGATTGATGAACCAAAAATGCACAGAGATGGTAAACGAATTTTGGATTTATTCTTAACTATTAGCTCCCACGATCCTTTTATTTATCCAAGTAAAGAAGCCTACACAGAAATTGTTCTCAAAAATGCAGATTCTATTCCAGACACAAAAAGTCGTGAATTAATACAAAGTCAAGCCGAGAATTTTGGTGCCTTTCGCTATACGGATGATCAGATACGCTATTTTATGGAGGAATGGAAGAAAAATCCAGCTTATCCAAATACCATTTTCATCATTACAGGCGACCATGGAACAGAACTTTTCAATTCTAATCCTTTGGCTAAATACAATGTTCCAATAGTTGTTTATTCACCTCTATTAAAAAAGAATTTCAAGTCAAAAGCGATTGTTTCTCACTTGGATATTGCGCCAAGTCTTTTAAATTATTTCCGACTCAATTACAAAAATGTACAATTGCCTGATTCAACTGCTTTTGTAGGTAAAGAACTTCTGTTTTCCAACTACTTCAAAACGAATCGTAAACTTGTTTTCACTACCAACAAACTCCGAACAAGTGATGCGTTTCAAAATGGTATCGTTCTTTTAGGAAACAACCTATTTCACGTCACCAATAAAATGACGGTGATAAAAGAGAATAAGCAAGCTAAGAAAAATGAAATACAAGAACAACTAGCTCTTTATCAAGCATTCAGTCAATATACGATTCATCAAAACAGTTTGGTTCCTATTGAAGCGCACGAAAAATGGGTTGGAACTGAAAAATGGGTTCTTGCTAAAGAAAAGGATATTTCTCTAAAAGGAATTTCTAAAAGTTCACGTATGATTGCGGTTGGCGAATTTAACCTTGAACCTAAAAAAATGAAGAAAATAAGAGTTCAAGTTTATGCTGAATTGTACTGCAAACGAAAATCTGATTTACGAAAAACAGGTGATTTACTGCTTAACCTAAAGAAAACAATTTGGCTAAGTAAAAAATGGACATTGTTTAAAGCGATTCGTCCAAGTTATATGGAAAAATTCAAAAGAAATACTTGGAATCCAATTGCTTACACATTAGAATTTAGCCCAAAACAAATTGAATTAATCAAGACAAACAAAAGCGTTTATTTCTACTTACATAATCCAGATTTACACCAACAATCTATCCGAAAAGTATATTCGAAAGTGGAAGTGGTTTATTAAATGAAAGTAGTTTTAGATTGAGTTTAATCCATAAACATTTTCAGAGACATCGATAAACGAGAACGAATTTCTGCTCTATCAATTATGTAATCCAAAAATCCATGCTCTAACAAGAATTCTGAAGTTTGGAAACCATCAGGTAAATCGCGTCCAATTGTTTCTTTAACAACTCTTGGACCAGCGAAGCCTATCAAAGCTCCTGGTTCAGCAATATTTATGTCGCCCAACATAGCAAACGAAGCCGTAACCCCACCTGTTGTTGGATCTGTTAAATAAGAAATATAGGGCAATTTTACTTCTGCTAACTGCCCTAATTTTCCCGAAACTTTTGCCATTTGCATCAAAGAATAACCAGCTTCCATCATTCGTGCACCACCCGATTTAGATATAATCATAAATGGAGCATTAATTTTTATTGCTTCATCAATTGCTCGAGCTATTTTTTCACCCATCACAGAGCCCATTGAGCCACCAATAAAAGAGAAATCCATTGCCGCAATTACGAAATCCATACCATCTAATTTACCTTTAGCCGTACGGATTGCATCTTTTAAACCGGATTTTTTTTGAGTTGCCACAATACGATCGGTATATTTCTTTGTGTCTTCAAAATTTAACGGGTCACCAGAAGTTAGATTTTCATCCAATTCTATATATTGTCCATTATCAAAAATGATGTGAAAATACTCTTCTGAACCAATTCGCTCGTGGTGATTACATCTGTCACAAACAAAATTCTTTATCGCAAAATCGTCTGAGGTATATAACGTTTTACAGTTGGAACAATGTATCCATAATCCTTCAGGCGTTTCTTTTTTATCGCTTGTAGAGGTTGTAATTCCTTCTTTTTTTCGTGTAAACCAACTCATTTTTTTCTTTTATTAAAATTATAAAGTGTCTATGTTATTTAAATCCTCGAAACACTGTTCCAGTCTTTTATTAAATGTTAGTTCTCCTTCTCTCAGCCATTTACGTGGATCATAGTACTTTTTATTTGGAATATCATCCCCATCAGGATTTCCAATTTGAGCACGAAGATATTCAATTTTTGATTCAACGTAATCTCTCACTCCTTCTGTAAATGCAAATTGTAAATCTGTATCAATATTCATTTTTACCACTCCATAACTTATACCTTCTCTGATTTCTTCTACTGTAGAACCTGAACCACCATGAAAAACAAAATCGACGGGATTGTTTCTTGTGTTGAATTTTTGTTGAACAAAATCCTGTGAGTTTTTAAGAATGATTGGCGTTAATTTTACGTTTCCGGGCTTGTAAACACCATGAACATTTCCAAAAGCTGCTGCGATTGTAAATCGAGGTGAAATTTTCATCAACTCTTCATAAGCATAAGCAACTTCCTCCGGCTGTGTATATAATTTTGAATTATCAACGTCGGTGTTATCAACTCCATCCTCTTCACCACCAGTGATACCTAATTCGATTTCCAATGTCATTCCAATTTTACTCATACGAGCTAAATAGTGCTTGCAAAGTTCAATATTCTCTTCGATTGGTTCTTCCGATAAATCAATCATATGAGAACTAAAAAGGGGTTTTCCTGTTTGAAGAAAATGATCCTCACCTGCCTCTAACAAACCATCTATCCAAGGTAATAGTTTCTTCGCACAATGGTCAGTATGTAAAATAACAGTTGCACCATATGCTTCAGCTAATTGATGTATGTGTTTTGCTCCAGAAATACCACCTAAAATTGCTGCTCTTTCTTCTTTATTTGATAAACCTTTTCCTGCAAAATAGTGCGCTCCACCGTTTGAAAACTGAATAATAACAGGAGCTTTTAATTTTGCCGCAGTTTCCATTACACCATTAACCGTGCTTGTACTTGTAACGTTAATTGCAGGCAAAGCAAAGCCTTTCTCTTTTGCATAATGAAAAATTTTTTGAACTTCATCTCCGGTTGCAACTCCTGGTTTGATTGAATGACTCATGCTTAAATTGATTTTGTTGATTGATTTAATAATGATGACAAATATAGTTAAAATGGCTTTAAAATATTAACATTTTTCAAGAATTGACTGGTCAATTAAAAACCTTTAATACTTCTTTTTTAGAAAGAAAGGAAAATTATTAAAATAAAAAAAAAATCTTTTCGTTAAACATTAAAAAGAATTTAGCCTATGATAAAAAATTACTCTAAAGAATCTTTATCGACAAGCAAATCAGTAAACAAAGTTTTAAATTCTACTCTTCATTTTTTGCTCAACTATAGTAAAGCAAATGAATCTGTGAAAATAGGAAAACAACGAATTTTGATTTGTAAAAATTAATTAGAAACGCTGAAAGGCGTTTTTTTTTATCTGTAAATATTCAAAAAAAACAGAGGCACTCTTTTGAGCACCTCTGCATTTTGATTGATTGATGAATGAAGTTCTCTTTATGCTAGAACTTTTGGAGCTGCAGCCAAGATTTCAGGGCTTGTTTCTGTAGCAAACTTTTCAAAATTGGCAACAAATTTTCCAGCAAGGTTATTTGCTGTTGCATCAAATGCAGCTTTGTCTGCCCATGTATTTCGTGGATTTAACAATTCTGATGGAACACCTTCACAAGAAGTTGGGAATGCTAAATCAAAAACTGGAAGGTTTTCAAAATCAACATCGTTTAGTTTTCCTGTTAAAGCGGCTGTAATCATTGCTCGTGTGTAAGACAACTTCATTCTGCTACCTTCACCGTATGATCCACCAGACCAACCCGTGTTAATTAACCAAACTTTAATATCAGTTCCATGTAATTTATCACCTAATAACTTAGCATATTTTGCTGGATGTAATGGTAAAAAAGCAGCACCAAAACCAGCTGAGAAAGTTGTTGTTGGTTCTGTAATTCCAACCTCTGTTCCCGCAACTTTCGCTGTATAACCAGACATAAAATGATACATTGCTTGCTCTTTCGTTAAACGAGAGATTGGAGGCAATACTCCAAATGCATCAGCTGTTAAAAAGAAAATATTTTTTGGAGCTCCACCAACTGAAGGAACTGCTATATTGTCAATGAAATCGATTGGATAAGAAACACGCGTATTTTCCGTAATCGAGCCATCCGTATAATCTGGAGTTGAAGATTCATTTTCAAAACCAATGTTTTCTAATAAAGAACCAAATTTAATTGCATCGTAAATTTGTGGTTCCTTTTCTTTTGATAAATCAATCGTTTTTGCATAGCAACCACCTTCAAAATTGAAAACAGAGTCGTTGCTCCAACCGTGCTCATCGTCACCAATTAAACGTCGATTTGGATCTGAAGATAAAGTTGTTTTACCGGTTCCTGAAAGTCCGAAGAAAATTGCAGTATCTCCTGCTTCGCCAATGTTAGCTGAACAATGCATTGATAAAACATTTTTCTCGTGCGGTAAAATAAAATTTAAAGCCGAAAAAACTCCTTTTTTAATTTCACCTGTATATCCTGTTCCACCAATCAAAATCATTTTTTTGGTGAAATTCAAAATTGCAAAATTGTGTTGACGTGTTCCATCGATTGCTGGATCTGCTTTAAAACCTGGTATACAAACGATGTTCCATTCTGGAATAAAACCTTCGATTTCAGAATCCGTTGGACGTAAAAACATATTATGTGCAAACAAATTCGACCAAGGTAACTCAGTAACAACTCGCAAATTCATTCTAAATTCATCATCAGCACATGCATAAGCATCACGAACATAAACGTCTTTTTCTGTCAAATAAGCTTTCATTCTATTATATAGAGCATCAAATTGCTCAGAAGAAAAACCAATATTTACATTTCCCCACCAAACAGCATTTTCTGTTTTCTCATCTCTAACGATAAATCTATCTTTAGGTGAACGTCCAGTAAACTCTCCTGTTTCAATCGCTAAAGCACCTGTGTCGGTCAACATTCCTTCACCTGTGATAATACAATCTTCAATTAGTTCAGCGGGCGTTAAATTCCAAAATTGATTACCTAAGTTCGTCAATCCTAAAGTAACTCCTAAGTCAGAATTTGAACCAAATTTCCCTAACAATTCCATATTTTTAATTTAATTAGCAATAAGCCGTTTTTATTTTGCAAAAGTAATCTTCTATTTTAATTAATAACCTGATTAATATTTGTTTTTATAAGATTTTTTAGCATTAACACTTTTCTGAATCCCTTATAAATAGTGTACTTATGACACTAAGTAAGATATAATAACCTTTTAATTAATGGTGTGTTTTTTAGCTAAAAAGGATTTAAATTTCAGTCAAAAACAAGGGGTAAAAAGAATTAAAAAACTTAACTTACTTACTACTAACATCAGTTTGTTTAAAGTATTCAAGAAAAGCTCAAATGTTATTTGACAACTATTCTATCTTCGTATGATATCATAAACTGAAATGGAAGAAAACGAATTTATACCAAAAGAAGCTATTAACAACGTGGATAAAAAAACTAATCCAAAGAAAAAAATGGAGGAAAAAAAATCAGTTTCGGGTACTACTAATAAATCGAAATTAGCTATCAAAATAAATATTTTTGAAAAAATAGATAAACAAAAACTAAAAATTGTTTTCGGTTCTTTTTTAACGCTTCTTTCTATTTACTTATTCTTAGCTTGTATATCTTACTTTTTTACATGGACAAAAGACCAAGATCGATTACTTAATCGGAGTTTAATCAATTTTTTATTTGATGCAAATCAAACTCCTGTTTCTAATTGGTTAGGGAAATTTGGTGCTTGGACTTCCCATTTTTTAATTTACCGACTTTTTGGAATTTCATCAATTAGTTTATGTTTCCTAATGTTTATTTCAGGATTTAAGATTTTGTTCGATATAACATTTTTCAATATCAAAAAAGCATATTCAATCAATCTTTCTTATCTTCTTTGGTCATCTTTATTTCTTGGGTTTTTCTCCACAACTGTAAACTATTTAGGAGGGACGTTTGGATTCTACATGAACGAATGGCTAAAGCTTACAATTGGCTCATTTGGCACAATGACTTTATGCTTAGTCTTATTATACGTGGTTACAACTTTGATATTCAATCCAAATTACAGCGAAATCTTTAATAATTTAGTTAAACCAAAAGACGAATCAACTCCTAAAGTTGTTAGTAATAAAGACATAAACGATAACTTGTATGATCAAGAAAATGATATTGTTATTATTAACACGATCAAAGATGAACAAATCAAGGAAGATGATATTTCTGAAACGGTTGATTTCACAAAGCGAGATGAGGAAAGAAGACGTCAAGAACTGGCCTTGGAGGAAGATGAAAATGAATTTGATGAAGGCGACTTAATTGTTACAATGAAAGAGGAGGAAGAACCTTTTTCTAGCTCAGATGAATTTGAAATTGAAGTTGCACAAGAAGAGGTGTTTACAACTCCAATCCCTACTTATCAAAAAAATATGGATGAAGAGGATTTAGCAGACGGATTAGTAGCTGAATACGGAGAATACGACCCTACCAAAGATTTAGAGGGCTATGTCCTGCCTCCAATTGATTTGTTAAGAGATTGGGGGACAAGTGGTGTTTCTTCCGTAAACAAGGAAGAACTCGAATCAAACAAAGACCGTATTATTCAAACGCTTTCTCATTATAAAATTGATATCGCTAAAATCAAGGCTACTGTTGGACCTACTGTAACTTTGTATGAAATCGTTCCTGCTCCAGGTGTTCGTATTTCAAAAATTAAAAACTTGGAAGACGACATTGCCTTAAGTTTAAGTGCACTTGGTATTCGTATTATCGCTCCGATTCCAGGAAAAGGAACTATTGGTATTGAGGTTCCTAACTCTAATCCTGAAATGGTGAGCATGCGCTCATTGATTGCTTCGGATAAATTCCAACATTTTGACGGTGAACTTCCAATTGTAATGGGGAAAACAATAACCAACGAAACGTTTGTTTTTGACTTAACTAAAATGCCCCACTTATTGGTTGCTGGCTCAACTGGTCAAGGAAAATCCGTGGGTCTTAATGCAATTATCATTTCCATTTTATACAGAAAACATCCAGCTCAAGTGAAATTTGTTTTGGTCGATCCGAAAAAAGTGGAACTTACACTCTATAACAAAATCGAGCGCCATTTCCTTGCAAAACTTCCCGGTGAAGAGGATGCAATTATTACAGATACATCAAAGGTGGTAAATACATTGAACTCTTTGTGTATTGAAATGGATGATCGATATAATTTACTGAAAGACGCTGGCGTTAGAACAATCATCGAATACAATCGTAAGTTTATTGGTCGCCGTTTGAATCCTGAAAAAGGTCACCGTTATTTACCTTACATCGTTGTTTTGATTGATGAGTTTGCGGATTTAATTATGACCGCTGGTAAAGAAGTTGAACATCCGATTGCGCGAATTGCTCAGTTGGCGCGTGCAATTGGTATTCATTTAATTGTAGCAACTCAACGTCCGTCTGTAAGTGTAATTACAGGTATGATTAAAGCCAATTTTCCTGCTCGTATTGCTTTTAGAGTACTTTCTAAAATTGATTCTAGAACGATTCTTGATGCCTCTGGTGCCGATCAGTTAATCGGTCGTGGCGATATGTTGATTTTGACAGGTTCGGATATGAAACGTTTGCAGTGTGGTTTTGTGGACACCCCTGAAGTAGAAGAAATCTGCGGATTCATTGGTAATCAGAGAGCCTATCCTGAAGCATTGATTCTTCCTGAATACATTCCAGAAGGAGGCGAAGCAATGGGCGATATGGACATGAATGAAATAGACCCAATGTTTGTAGATTCGGCTAGAATTGTTGTTATTAGTCAACAAGGTTCTGCAAGTTTACTGCAACGAAAATTGAAATTGGGTTACAACCGAGCTGGTAGAATTGTCGATCAATTAGAAGGAATGGGAATTATTGGTGCCTTCCAAGGAAGTAAAGCGCGCGAAGTACTTTTCTCAGATATTGAAGCCTTAGATGATTTTTTGAAAGTAAAAGGATTACTCTAGGTGAAAAACCCTTTATTTATTGAACAAACTCAGATTGTTTGTGTTTTATTTTGAAATAAAGTCTTGTTTAGAACAATTCAAAATAAGCTTATTTGTACCTTTGTAAACATTATGGAAGATTTAATAAAAAAACCATTTAACGTAAAAGAAATTAGAGAACAATTTCCTGCGTTGAGGCAAAAAATTTACGGTAAAAACCTTGTTTACTTTGACAATGGGGCGACTTCACAAAAACCACAAATTGTTTTAGATGCAATTAACCTTTTTTATTCAAAGGAAAATGCAAATATTCACCGAGGTGTACATTACATGAGTCAGAAAGCAACAACAGAATATGAAGCTTCGAGAATAAGAATTCAAAAATACTTAAATGCTAAGAAATCCGAGGAAATCATTTTTACTAAAGGTGCGACTGACAGTATTAATTTAGTTGCATCTTCGTATGGAGAATTATTGCAAGCAGGGGATGAAATCATCATTTCTGCTATGGAACATCATTCGAATATTGTTCCTTGGCAAATGTTGTGTATTCGTAAAGGTTTGGTTTTAAGAGTAGCGCCAATTAATAAAAAAGGAGAGCTTTTAATGGAAGAATTTGATCAATTACTTTCTAGAAAAACGAAATTAGTTGCCATCACACATATTTCTAACACACTTGGGACTATCAATCCAGTAAAAGAAATCATTCAAAAGGCACATGCTGTTGGTGCAAAAGTATTAATAGATGGTGCTCAAAGTATCCAACACATTAAAGTTGACGTGCGTGATTTAGATTGTGACTTTTTCGTTTTTTCGAGTCATAAAGTGTTTGGTCCAACAGGAATAGGCGTTTTATATGGCAAAGAAGATTTATTAGACCGAATGCCTCCTTATCAAGGTGGTGGAGATATGATTTCTAAAGTAACTTTTGAACGAACAACTTACAATGAATTACCTTTCAAATTTGAAGCCGGTACGCCACATATTGCTGGTGGAATTTGTTTAGGTACTGCTTTTGAATTTTTAGAGAGTTTAGATATGGTAGCTGCTGAAAAACACGAAAGAGAACTTGCTAAATATGCAGAAGATATCCTTGACACCTTTGAGGGACTTCATATAATTGGAGAAGCAAAGAATAAAACTAGCGTTGTTTCATTTACTGTTGATGGTTTACATCCATTTGATCTTGGAACTTTACTAGACAAACAAGGAATCGCTGTAAGAACAGGTCATCATTGTACGCAACCACTAATGGATTTTTTCAAAATACCTGGTACTGTTAGGGCGTCTTTTGCATTCTACAACACAAAGCAAGAAATTGATTTGTTTGTTGAAGCATTTGAGAAAAGCTTATTCATGTTAAAATAATTCCATGACAATAGAAGAAAAACAACAAGAAATAATCGAAGAATTCAATGTCTTTGATGATTGGATGGAAAAATATGAATACATCATTGATTTAGGCAAAGATTTACCATTGATTGCACCTGAATACAAAACAGAAGATCGACTTATCGAAGGTTGTCAATCGCGCGTTTGGTTGCATTCTGAGTTTAAAAATAATTTGATGGAATATACTGCTGATTCAGATGCGATCATAACAAAAGGTATAATTGGCTTATTGATTCAAGTTATGAATAAAGAAACTCCAGAATCGATTTTAAAAACCGATTTACATTTTATTAAAGATATAGGTTTACAAGAACACCTCTCTCCTACTCGCGCGAATGGATTAGTAGGAATGGTAAAACGAATGAAAACAGAAGCACTAAAACACATTAAAAACTAATGGCTACAGAACAATTAGAAGACAAAATTGTCACCATGTTAAAATCAATTTACGATCCAGAGATACCTGTGGATATTTATGAATTAGGATTGATTTATGAGGTTAAAATCGACAAAGAAAATAATGTTGCAATTGATATGACTTTAACTTCTCCAAACTGTCCTGTGGCAGAAAGTTTACCTAAAGAAGTTGAAGATAAAGTTGCTTCCGTTGAAGGAGTACTATCAGCAAAAGTAAATATTGTCTTTGATCCATCTTGGGATAAAGACATGATGAGTGAAGAAGCTAAATTAGAGCTCGGGTTTTTATAAAAATTAGTACTAAACAAAAATCCCCGTTTCAGTAGTTGAAACGGGGATTTTTTTATGTATAAGTTTTTAACGCGACTAAATTCCTTACTTATTTCCTTGAATCAAATACCAATCCACCCATGCATCCATTTGTTTTACGGAATTTGGTCGTAGAATAATTTCTCTTTTGTTATCTAACAAAAACATTGTTGGAGTCCCAAAAACGTAATAAGATTCAACAATGGGGCTACTCCATTTCTTAAAATCACATGAACTTATAAATGGTAAACTTAATGTGAACTTTGTGAATTCTTGAGGAACCTCATCCAAGGAAATAAACACCACTTCCACTCCTTGTGACTTCCATTTGGAATACAATTTAGCAATTTCAGGAATTTCTTCTTGGCAGCGGGGACAATTGCTTGCGCCAAAAACCATCACCGTATAAGGAGATTTTAAGTCGGAAAGTTTCTTGGTTTTTTCTTTAGAAATGTCAGCAGGAAAAAACGTGTTCGGATAAAAAGCAAAATCAGGAGCAATGTTACCTTTTTTCATTGCACGATACGTTTCCAATTGCTTGGCTAAATCGCTGTTAATCGTGCAACTAACTTCATTCAATACTTTCAGCGCTAGATATTCCGACGCTTGAAACAAACTGTGACGTTCCAATAAATCGAATAAATAGTCCGTAATTTCATTGAGTTTCTTTTCGTCTTTATTCAAATAACCTATCATTGCGTCGATAGAAACTTTCATTTCTATGAAAACAGAATCCAAAGATTTACCACTGTTTTCCAATAACCAAAAATGACTTTCAATCGCATCTTTCAACAAACCACTTCTGTACAAACGTTCGTCCGTGTAATCCAATTTTCTAAAATCAGCAATCGTTGCAGGAATTTCTTCAGTGCGGTATTGCGCAATAGTCGAAACATCACTCACCAAACGGCGCACTGGTAAATACCACGCAACATAACTTTTAGGGTCCAAATTCGCTAGAAAACTTTTGTCCTCATTTTTAATGCGTAAAACTTCATCCTCTATGGATTTCTTTGGTGTTTTTTGAATAGAAAACAATGAATCGAACAGATAAATTTTCTCTAAATATCCCCAAGCACTCATCGCTTGTTCTCTTCTCGGATGTTCAGCTGCATACACAGAAAAAGCTTGGTTTTGCGCGCCTTTCAAAACCTGAACGGTTTCCTTATAAGCCAGACTTTCACCCGCTAATTGAATGTTTTCTCCTTTGTCTAAAATAAGAAAAAAAGGTTTGTTTTCAGCTGTTATCAAATAACCAATACAAGGTTTGTCTGTATTGAATTTAAAGGAAAAATTGCCACTCGCATTCACAACCATGCTATCTAGATTCTTAGATTGCAAACCATTGAACGAACCAAACTTCAACTGTTGTCCAGCAAGTGAGGAAATGGAACCTGTTACGGTTTGGGCATTCACAAAGTAGCTTGTAAACAAAATGAATATGAAGATTGCAGTTTTAATCATCTAATATTTTTGTTCAAATTTAATAATTTAAAAGCCTTTGCAAAATCGGACATTTGAATAATAGTACTTTCGAGCATTTTTTTTAATCATTATAAAAATTTTATAAACCTCAAAATCACAAAAAATTATTCATTAATCTCGTTTCAATATATTTATTTTTCCTACTAGGTGTGGGTTTAAACCCACACCTAATAGGAAAAATACATTCAAACAAAACCATTTTAATGGTTTACACCTCCAAATCGAAAAACCTTCTCGTTTAAAAGTTTTTTTTAATTCTTAATGCAACGCACAGAAAATCCCAAAGCTCTACCATACAAAAAATAGTACATGGTAGCAGAAGATGTTGTGAATTCTAAACCTTTTGAATAGGTTCCACTAATGGTAGAAGTATAATAATCACCGCTTGCTCCAACATTTGTCAATATACCATCTGCACTAAATCTATGTCCTCCTAATGTAAGTTTCAAAGGTGATACAAAAGCACCAGCACTGTTTTGTGTACTAAAACTTAATCTTTCTAAATCTAATTCGCTATTTGTCGGAACTCTATACCCACTTGGACAAGGGTTATTTACTCCATTCACACCTTGCCATAAATTAGAATTTTGCGGACTTCTCCAATCCTTGGGTGTATTTGGACCTAAAATAAAGTTTCCATTAGTAGGTTGGTCAACTGAACTTAATGTTGCAGTTGTTGCTGAAGTACGACATTGATGCCCGTCACTTCTGCGACCCCATTGGTATAAATCTCCGTAAGCTAAAGCGTCTGTTGAACTAGTTGCTACTTGTGAAGCACCCAAGTTTCTGTCCATCCATGTTTTACCTGTTGTTGGGTTGGTTACATCATTTACAATGGTAGCACCGTTGCAGAATACAGAACCAACTGGGTAAGTAGGTTGAACACCATAAACGATAATACTTAATGTGCAGCTTTTACCTCCTATATTCACTGCGAAATTAGCATTTCCACTTGCGTTTGGCGTTCCTGAAATCGAGTAAACTAGATTGCCTGAGCCACTTGCAAATAAACTTTGAGTTATAGTTGCAGTTAAGCCTGTTACACCTGTCGAAGAAATATTCTGAGCTGGGTAAAAACCACCATTTCCACTTGTGTAGGGAATACTTACACTTACATCACTTGCTGCTGTTCCAGAAATTAGGTTTCCAGTAACAGCCGAACTGCCACAATTAAACGCGCCAATTGAACCTATTGTTTCTTTAATACATCGAACAGTATAGCCAGTTGCGCGTCTACCAGTGTGCATTGAAGCGCTTCCATCATAAACCATTGTACGAGTAGTTTCACCACTAATTGTACTACTAGAAACATAACCTTGTACACCGACAGCAGGAATAGACCCACCACCAGCTGCTCTAGCTCCGGTTAGTGTTAATTTTAAAACTGAGGCATAAGCTCCTGTGCTATTTTGACTTACCCAAGATGCCATTTCACTTGTTAATTCAGGTTCAGTTGGTAAACGGTAACCAAATGGACACGGATTATTCACACCATTCACTCCCTGCCATAAATTTGTATTTTGAGGACTTCGCCAATCGATAGGTATAATTGAAGTTGTAATAAAATACCCATGAGTTGGTTGGTTAACTGAACTTAATGTTGCTATTGTTGCTGAAGAACGACATTGATGTCCATCGCTTCTTCTTCCCCACTGGTATAATTCGCCATAAGCATTTTCGTCGGTACTTGATGTAGCAACTCTTGAAGCACCTAAATTTCTATCCATCCATGTTTTACCTGTTGTTGGATTTGTAACATCAAATACTGCTGAAGGACCTAAACCACAGAAAACAAATCCATTTGGATATTGTAATGCATAGTTGATTGAAACATCTAAACTAAAACTACAACTTTGTCCACCCAAATTGATTGGAAAATTTGCAGTACCTGATGAAGTTGGAGTGCCTGAAATTGTATAGGTTAAGGAACTGTTATTCGTTATGACTCCAGCTGGTAGGGTTGCAATTAATCCAAGTACTCCTGTAGATAAAATTGTTTGACCAGAATAAGAACCTCCATTACCTCCAGTGTATGGCACATTCACACTCACTCCATTTGCAGCGACTTGATTTTTTAGTGTTCCTGTAATAATAATTGAAGAACATTTTAATTGCGCAACAGTTGCAATTAAATCTTTTAAGCAACGAACTGAAAATCCATTCGATCGATAATCACTTCCCAAGTAATCAAATTCAGGTTCAAAACTTAGAGATTTCGAATCAGAACCACTAATTGTGTTACTCCAATAGACACCTTCATAACCAACAGAATAGAACGAACCATCCGCAAACCATCTTTTACCTGCAGGAGGGATTTTTAGTGGCGAAGCTATTGCACCATCAATTCCTCTCACATTCCAACTATAACTTTCACTAATTAATTCATATTGAGAAGGTAAACGATAACCAGCAGGACAAGGGTTATTTACACCATTAACCCATTGCCATAAATTGGCATTTTCTGAACTTCTCCAATCAATATTCATAGAGGAAACTATAAAATTTCCATGTCCAGGTTCATCTGTGCTACTTAAAACACTAGTTATTGTAGAATTTCTACACTGATGCCCGTCATTTCCTCTTCCCCATTGGTATAAATCACCAAAAGAGTTGGCATCAGAACTTGACGAGGCTACTTGTGATGCTCCTAAATTTCTATCCATCCAAATTTTTCCTGTTGTTGGGTTAGTAACTTCGTTTACAATCGTAGTTATACCATTACAGAAAACCGAACCTAAAGGATAATTAGGCTGAGTTCCATATACAGAAAGGGTTAAGGTGCAAGTTTGTCCTCCTATTGTTAAAGTAAAACTAGCCACACCAGTAGCGCTTGGAGTACCAATGATTGAATAAACTAAATTTCCAGAGCCACTATTAAAAACACCTGCTGAAAGCGTTGCTGTGAGTCCAGTAACTCCAGTTGAAATTACTGTTTGACTGCTATACAAACCTCCATTACCACCCGAATATGGAATACTTGAGCTTACTCCGGTAGCAGCTGCTCCTGAAAACAAATTACCAGTGTTCACTGCAGAAGTACAGATTAAAGATGTAAATGTCCCTTGGAGAGCTTGTACGCTCAATGTGGTACTTTGTCCAACGCAAATACTGGTGTCAGTACTCGTGACCGTAAAAGGCGTAACAACCTGACCAAAAATTGGAAAAGCAAGTAATACAATCAAAAGACACGTTAAATTTTGATACTGTTTCATTTCTATTTTTTCTATCAATACAATACTGAATCAATCATCGCACTTTCTAGCAAACAATTTTACCTCGATGAATTGCTTTAGCGCAAATAAAAATGTAATGTTTTCAATGAGTAACTGCGCATACTCAAGGCAGAGGATTCTCAACTTACAAAAAAATAGTTGGAATCAGGTTAAAGGTTTTAACCTGACGAAAAACCTGAAAATCAAGTGATGACAGGAAAAGACTCGTAAACTTACGATTTTTTTTTAAATAACAAAATCAGTATTAGGAGTCCTAAATTATTTGAAATCAATCTTTTAGACAACCTACGGATAGCTATTTTGCCTCATTTCATAAATGTCCTAATAGGTGTGGTTTTAAACCAACACCTAATAGAAAAACACATCCAACCAAAACCATTTTAATGGTTTCAAAATCAAATCGAAAAACCTTCCTTTTTTGAAAGTATCTTTTTTAATCTTTAATGCAACGGACAGAGAATCCGAAGACGCGATCCATGGCGTCCATAGTAGCACTGCTACTATCGAAAAGGAGACTGATCGAATAGTTACCGGTAATCGTACTAGTGCTGCTCCAATATCGGCCCCAGGAACCGACAAATAAGAACGAACCACTAACGCGGTAGCCCGCAATGGTTATTTTAAGTGGTGAGGCAAAAGCACCCACTGTGTTAATGTTGCTCCAACTTAAGCGTTCATTGTTTAGCTCGGTTTCCGTTGGTAATCGATAACCATTTGGACAAGGATTGTTTACTCCGTTTAATCCCTGCCATAAATTCTGGTTTTGTGGACTTCTCCAATCAAATGGAGCTGAAGATGATCCTAATATAAAATTACCATGCCCAGGCTGATCCGTACTACTCAACGTTGATGTGGTCGCCGAATTCCTGCATTGATGACCATCACTTCTTCTTCCCCATTGATACAAATCTCCATAAGCATTGGCATCTGTAGAACTTGTTGCCACTTGAGAAGCACCAAGGTTTCTGTCCATCCAAGTTTTACCAGTGCTTGGATTCGTTACATCTTTAATAACCGTTGGTCCTGAAGCGCAGAAAACACTGCCAGAAGGATAATAACTTCCGAGAGTTGCAATAGAAAGCGTACACGATTGCCCACCAATATTCAATGCAAAAGTTGCTGTGCCATCTGCGCTCGGCGTTCCTGAAATGGTATAAACCAAATTTCCTGCACCACTAGCAAATAACCCTTGTGAGATACTTGCTGTTATACCTGTTACACCAGTCGAAGAAATACTTTGTGCAGCATAGTAACCACCATTTCCGCCTGTGTACGGAACGCTTGCAGTTACGCCACTTACAGCTGTTCCAGAAATAAGATTTCCAGTTACAGTTGCGCTTCCACAATTCAAAGCACCGATAGAACCAACCGTTTCTTTGATACATCGAACCGACATCCCATCAGATCGTGATACTTGGGTTAAACCTTGGTCTAATGAACCAAATGAAATGTTTCTTGAATTAGTACCTGAAATTGTAGAGGTCCAATAAACGCCTCCAACCCCAATAGAGACTAGATTTCCATTATTTGGATTAACAGATAAGCGCCCTCCACCAGCAGGTAATTTTAAAACTGAAGCGTATGCATTTGCAACCGTCCATGAGGCAGCTTCAGCATTCAACTCTGCGTAGGTTGGAACTCGAAATCCAGATGGACAAGGGTTATTTATTCCGTTAACTCCTTGCCACAAATTATTGTTTTGTGGATTGCGCCAATCACCAGGAGTTGTTGTACTGACAACAATAAAATTCGACGTTGCTGGCTGGTCTGTGGTACTTAGCGTTGTTGTTGTTAACGAATTCCTACATTGATGACCATCGGCATTTCTTCCCCATTGGTAGATGTCACCATATCCAAAAACATCAGTTGAGGAGGTAGCCTGTCTTACTGCACCTAAATTTCTATCCATCCATTTTTTACCTGTAGTTGGGTTTGTTACTTCAACTACCGTAGTTGTATTATTCAAACTCCAACAATTCACCGTGCGTGTTAAAGTACATGTTCTACCTCCGATATTTAGTGCGAAACTAGCAGTTCCTGCCGAAGTAGGTGTACCTGTTATGGTATATGTTACAGAACCAACGCCAACAGCAAAAGCGCCAGCAGATAAAGTGGCTGTTAAACCTGTAATTCCTGTTGACGTAACTGTTTGTCCATTATGTGTTCCACCATTTCCACCAGTGTATGGAACAACAGTACTCACACCGCTTGCTTCAACGCCTGCTGTCAAAGTTCCATTATTGGTTGCGGAAGAACATGTTAATGCGGTAATCGCTCCCGCTGCTACTGTTCGGGTTAAAGTACACGCTTTACCTCCAATATTCAATGCGAAACTTGCTGTACCATTTGTTGTTGGAGTTCCAGTAATTTGATAAGTTAAGTTTCCTGCACCAATCGCAAAGCTACCTGGACTTAAAGTGGCTGTTAAACCTGTGACACCAGTTGAAACAACAGTTTGTCCATTGTGCATTCCACCATCTCCTCCAGTGTAAGGAACAGCAGAACTAACTCCACTTGCTGCTATTGTTGCAACCAACGCACCTGAATTCGTTGCGGATGTACACGTCAATACCGATAAAGTTCCTGCACTAACATTCGTTGTTAAGATACAACTTTGTCCTCCAATACTTAAAGCAAAACTGGCTGTACCAATTGAATTCGGTGTACCTGAAATCGTGTAAACTAAATTCCCCGCTCCACTTGCAAATAATCCTTGTGAAATATCAACTGTTAAACCGGTGACACCTGTTGAGGCAACACTTTGATCGGCATAAAAACCTCCATTTCCACCTGTGTATGGAACACTGACACTCACACCGCTTGCTGCAACGCCTGCATTAAGATTTCCTGTTACAATTGAGCTTCCGCAATTGAGCGCGCCAATGGAGCCTATTGTTTCTTTAATGCAACGCACAGTGTAACCATTAGATCGTCTAATTGAGTTTAAGCTGGCACTACTAATGCCAAAGGAAATGTATGTTGAATAGTATATTGACCATGTATTTGAAATAGAACTTGTCCAATAAACACCAGCTGTACCGATATCTCCCAGTTGGCCATTTGAACCCAAACGATCTCCCGCCATCGGTAATTTTAAAGTAGAGGCAAAAGCACCAATAGAATTATTACTCGACCAGCTTAATCGTTCAGCATCCATTTCAGAGCTTGTTGGAACACGGTAACCATTCGGACATGGATTATTGATACCATTTACTCCTTGCCATAAATTGTTGTTTTGCGGATTACGCCAATCTCCTGTATTTGTTTGTGTGTTATTAGTTATAAACCTAGTAGTGCCCGGTTGATCACTAACTGCAAGAGAAGTTACCTCAATAGTAGAATTCCTACACTGATGCCCATCAACTCCTCTTCCCCACTGGTACAAATCTCCAAAACTGTTTGCATCTGTACTCGATGTTGCTGAACGTGTTGCTCCTAAGTTTCTATCCATCCATGTTTTACCAGTTGTTGGATTGGTTACGTCACTAACTAAAGTAGCTCCATTACAGAAAACAGCTCCTACTGGAAAAGTGGGTTGCACACCATACACTATAATACTTAAGGTACAACTTTTTCCACCTATATTCAATGCGAAATTAGCTGTGCCACCTGCATTTGGAGTACCGCTTATCGTATACACCAAATTTCCTGCACCGCTAGCAAATAAACCCTGCGAAATATCAGCTGTTAACCCTGTGACACCTGTTGAACCTATACTTTGAGATTCATAATATCCGCCATCACCTCCAGTATATGGAACACTTACACTCGCTGCGCTTGCTGCTACTTCTGCAACAAGATTTCCAGTTAAAGTTGCGCTACCACAATTGAGTGCTCCGATGGTGCCATTAATTTCTTTAATACAGCGAACAGATGACCCGTAAGCATGATAACTTGAATAAGTTGTTGTACCAATAGGAAAAGTAATAGTCATAGTCATTGAATTACCTGCATTGATTGTACTTGTCCAATAAAAGCCCCATGAGCCTACGTTTGATAATGCAGCTCCTGATGTATTTGCTCTGTATCCTGCGGAAGTAAATTTAAGAGGGGATGAAAAGGCATTTGCTGAAGTGGAGCCTCCCCAAGTTGTTTTTTCAGCAATTGCCTCCGTCTCTGTTGGAATTCGATAACCAATTGGACATGGATTATTTATCCCATTTAAACCTTGCCATAAATTGTTATTTTGAGGAGATCGCCAATCAATTGGATTAGTTGAATTCGTAATGAAATTACCATGTACAGGTTGGTCAACAGAGCTTAAAGTAGATGTTGTTGAAGAAGTTCGACACTGATGTCCATCACTTCTGCGTCCCCATTGGTACAAATCTCCATACGCATTGGCATCTGTGCTGGATGTTGCCACTTGTGTAGCTCCTAAATTTCGGTCCATCCAAATTCTACCTGTAGTTGGATTGGTAACATTCACAATGGCCGATGGATTGGCTGTACAAAAAACACTTCCCGTTGGATATTGAGATACTAAGGTAGCAACTATACGCGTTAAAGTACATGTTTGACCTCCGATGTTCAATACAAAACTTGCAGTACCACTTGTACTTGGTGTACCTGTAATAATGTAACTTAAGCTTCCTGCGCCGTTCGCAAAACTTCCTGCTGTTAAAGTTGCTGTTAAGCCAGTAATTCCTGTTGAGGTAACCGTTTGTCCACTGTGAATTCCACCGTTTCCTCCCGTGTATGGTATAACTGAACTCACGCTACTTGCTGCAACACCTGCTGTTAAGGTTCCTATATTCGTTGCAGAAGAACATACTAACGAAGTTATAGTTCCTGCTGCAACGGTTCGTGATAAGGTACACGTTTTTCCACCGATGTTCAATGCAAAATTAGCTGTCCCAATGCTACTAGGTGTTCCTGTTATTGTATAGGTTAAATTTCCTGCGCCACTTACAAATGTACCTGCACTTAAAGTTGCTGTCAAACCTATAACTCCAGTAGAGGTAACAATTTGTCCGTTGTGTGTTCCGCCATTTCCTCCAGTGTAAGGAACGATAGAACTCACACCGCTAGCTGCAACACCTGCTGTTAGTGTACCATTATTTGTGGCTGAGGCACAGGTTAATCCTGTAATCATACCTGCTGCCACTGTTCGGGAAAGAATACAGGTTTTTCCACCGATATTTAATGCAAAATTGGCCGTACCACTTGTATTTGGAGTTCCAGTAATAGTATACACTAAACTATCCGAACCATTATTGAAAACTCCCGCTAAAAGAGTTGCGGTAAGCCCTGTAACGCCAGTTGAAGCAACCGTTTGTCCATTGTGCAAACCACCATTACCTCCTAAATAGGGAATGCTTGAACTTACACCGCTGGCAGCTGTTCCTGCAAATAAATTTCCATTATTAGTAGCTGATACACATGTCAAAGACGTAATTGTCCCAGGTAGTGATTGCACACTCAAGGTCGTACTTTGACCCTCACAAATACTTGTGTCAGTGCTCGTCACACTAAAAGGAGTTCCAACTTGACCAAAAATTGGGACAGCAGTTAGGGTAAATAAAAGGTTTGTGAAGAAGAATATTTTTTTCATGTTATTTTTTTAATTTTTTATGCAGCGGACGGAATTTCCACTTGCTCTACTAGGCGAGTTAATATTAGCAAAATCACTTCCACCGCTTAAAGCTTTAGAAACAAAAGAACTAACTGTACTGCTCCAGTAACTTATACCTGTACCAACACCATTAATCCCTCCAACAGTTATGTTACGCCCACCTGAAGAAGGAATTTTAATAGTTGCAGTAAAAGCACCTGAAATATTTTGTGAGCTCCAACTTAAAATTTCTGAATTCCATTCAATATCGGTTGGTAATCTGTATCCAAGTGGACAAGGGTTATTGACTCCACTTACACCCTGCCATAAATTTGTGTTTTGTGGACTAAGCCAATCTCCATAAGGAGGAGTAGTTTGACCTACGGTAGTTAAAATAAAGCTTCCATGTGAAGGTTGAGACGTTGAACTCAAAGTTGCTGTCGTTGCTGAATTTCGACACTGATGCCCATCACTTCTTCTTCCCCATTGATATAAATCTCCGTAAGCATTCGCATCCGATGAACTTGTAGCTACTTGCGAAGCACCCAAGTTTCTGTCCATCCATGTTTTACCAGTGGTTGGGCTAGTCACATCTTTTATTACTGTTGGCCCTGAAGCGCAGAAAACACTTCCTACAGGATAATAACTACCAAGTGTTGCAATAGAAAGCGTACAAGATTGACCACCAATTGAAATTGCAAAACTTGCCGTTCCATCGACGCTCGGTGTTCCTGAAATTGTATAAACCAAATTTCCTGAACCACTTGCAAATAAACCTTGTGAAATGGTTGCAGTTAAACCTGTTACTCCAGAAGAAGAAACACTTTGTGCAGCATAGTAACCACCATTTCCTCCCGTGTAAGGAACGCTTGCACTTACGCCACTTGCGGCTGAACCTGAAATGAGATTTCCTGTTACAGTAGAACTTCCACAATTGAGAGCTCCTATTGAACCAACTGTTTCTTTGATACAACGAATTGAATAACCACTGGTACGAAAAGTTGAATAAACACCAGCGGTAGAAGCTCCAAAACCAATATGATTTGAATTTGTGGTTGAAACGGTGCTGCTCCAATAAACACCACCTGTTCCAACATCGTATAATTGTCCATTTGAACCCAAACGGTCTCCCGCCATTGGAAGTTTTAATGGTGATGCAAATGCACCAGCAGCAGTATTGCCAGACCAACTCAATCGTTCAGCATCAATTTCAGTACTTGTTGGAACACGGTAGCCATTCGGACATGGATTATTGATTCCATTTATACCTTGCCATAAATTAGTGTTTTGCGGATTGCGCCAATCGCTAGGATTAGTTGAATTGATAATAAACCTATTAATCCCCGGTTGGTCACTTGGACTCAGCGTAGTCGAAGTTGTTGAATTCCTACACTGATGTCCATCAATTCCTCTTCCCCATTGGTATAAGTCACCATAACTGTTTGCGTCTGTAACTGAAATTGCTGCTTGTGAAGCGCCAAGGTTTCTGTCCATCCATGTTTTACCAGTTGTTGGATTGGTAACGTCACTAACTAAAGTTGCTCCATTACAGAAAACAGCTCCTGCTGGATAAGCGGGCTGCACGCCATAAACGATAATGGTTAAAGTACAACTTTTCCCTCCTATGTTCAATGCGAAATTAGCTGTTCCTCTTGCACTTGGTGTTCCGGTAATCGTATAAACTAAACTTCCTGTACTGCTTGTAAATAGTCCTTGAGCAATCGATGCAGTCAATCCTGTAACACCTGTTGATGAAACACTTTGTGCGGCATAAAAACCACCATTTCCTCCTGTATATGGAACACTTGCACTTACGCTACTTGCTGCTGAACCTGATATGAGATTTCCAGATATGGTTGCGCTGCCACAATTGAGTGCGCCAATGGAGCCAACTGTTTCTTTGATGCAACGTACAGAAGCACCAGTAGCTCTTGAAAAATCGTAAAAACCTGGGCCACCACCTATTTTCAAATATTTGGATAATGTTCCACTCAATGTATTTGTCCAGTAAAACCCCCAAGTGGCAACAGATGTTAATCCTCCAGAATTTGAACGATAGCCACCTTGTGGTGCTTTGATCTCGGATAACATAGATTGGTTAGGATTAAGAATATTCTCATTACTCAACTCAGTTTGTGTCGGTAAACGATATCCCAAAGGACACGGATTATTCACACCATTCCAACCTTGCCATAAATTAGTATTTTGAGGATTGCGCCAATCTTTTGGATCTGTTCCATTTGTAATGAAATTTCCATGAGCAGGTTGGTCAACTGAACTTAATGTTGAAGTTGTTGCAGAATTCCGACACTGATGTCCATCACTTCTTCGTCCCCATTGATATAAATCTCCAAAAGAATTGGCATCAGAACTAGAAGTAGCCGCTTGAGATGCTCCTAAATTTCGATCCATCCAAATTTTACCCGTAGCGCTGCTAATAACATCATTCACAATAGTCGCTCCATTACAGAAAACTGACCCTGCAGGGTAGCCAGGTTGTACACTATTAACTGTTGTGTTCAACGTGCAAGTTTGTCCACCAATTGATAAAGCGAAACTTGCCGTACCGTTTGTGCTTGGAGTTCCTGTGATTGTATAAGTTAAACTACCTGAGCCACTTGCAAAGGTTCCTGCAGTCAAAGTAGCAGTTAAACCTGTAATTCCTGTTGATGAAACCGTTTGTCCATTGTGCAAACCACCGTTTCCTCCTGAGTATGGAACAACAGTACTTACACCGCTTGCTGCAACGCCTGCTGTCAAATTTCCATTATTGGTTGCGGAAGCACATGTTAAAGAAGAAATTGTCCCAGGTAATGATTGAACACTTAATGTTGTTGGCTGTCCGGCGCAGATTGTAGTTGTGGTGGCAGAAACGTCAAACGGATCACTCGATGTATAAAGTTCATTTACTTCTTGCTGAGTCAAGGCACGGTTCCAGATACCGATGTCGTCGAGTTTGCCATTAAATGGGACTGGCCAAAATGCACTTGAACTCAACCCAAACATATATTTACTATTACTAGTACTTCTAAAGGATGAAGGGGCATTTCCCGCATTATACATGACACCATTAATATAAATTAAGATGCTACTATTTGTATTTGTTGAAAAAACAACATGATTCCATGTGTTAGCTAAGAAAGTAATTGGAATGGTGTAAACGGTTAGAGCTCCAGAGCTATTATATAATTCTAAATCAATTCCACCGTTATTATAGGCAAATTGGTAAGGGATGTTATTAGTGCCTGAAATAAACATTCTATGACCAGCTGAAGTATTCAAAGCAATGTTTGAATTAAACCATACAGATGCAGCTAATCCGGTGGTGGTATTTGTTAATTGAAGACTATTTATTATCGCACTTTGAGTAGTTCCATTAAAAAGGTACGCTTTAGATAAAACATTATAACGATCGGTAGTCAAGACAGTACTTGCGTAAACAACTCCATTATTCCCATTCCCACTTTCGTCATTGGCATTACCATTGAACGGCCACCAACCAACTATACCTGTTGTTGGAACGTAGCTTGGAATTTGAGCTTGAGCTTGCAATTGACCCAATAAGAGACACGTTGAAATAAACAATGTAATGTAAGTTTTCATAATTATTTTTAATCTTTTATGCAGCGGACGGAGAAACTGCTGAACTTATTGATAAAGGACCTATGTGCATCGCTACTGTAGTAAAATAGGTATCGATACCAAGTATTGTCTGTTGAGCTTTCCGTTGAACTCCACCATTGCCCCTGACTGCCAACAACTACGAATGTCCCAACATTAGTTCGGAAACCACCTGGAAGACCTGAGAATCCGCTATCATTGTTAGCACCTGTGTTGGGGTTATTCCAAAACTGAATGCCAGTTGTTTTCATTTTACCACCTGCACCAGGTTCACCACCTAAATAATCGGTTAATAAAGTCCATTCAGAGTCTGTTGGAACATGCCAACCTGTTGGGCAAACATTTTTGTTTCCATTTGTGTTTGGACTTACTGAAAACCAATTGTATAATGCGCCAAACTTATTGGCTGTGTATGTTCCTTGGTCATTATTATACCAGCACATCATTGGTAAAGTTGTGCCATTATTGTTATTATTCGCCCATTGGGTATTGTCAGTAACCAATGGAATAGTAGTTCCATCACGATACTTCGTAGTTCTCAAATTCTCTTTCATCCAAATTTGTGAACCAATTTGCACTGTTGGGTAGGTGTTGCCATCGATGTCTGTAACCGATGTGGTCGGTATATTCACCGAAAGTGTTACCGTAGTCCCTGCACAAACAGACGAGTCATTTGCCGTCAATGTATATTGTAATGGTTGATTGATAGTTATGCTCATAGTGGTGGTTGTGCCACATTGTCCAGCGCTTGGGGTAAACGTATAAGTAGTTGTCACTGTGTTGCTAATCGCAGGCGACCACGTTCCTGAAACCCCATTGGTAGAGGTAGTTGGTAAAGCTGGAATGCTTGCTCCTGAAAGATAAGGTCCGACTTGCGTGAAAGTTGGGGTGATGTTTGGATTCACCGCAATAGTCATCGTAGCCGTACTTGCACACTGCCCTGCCGTTGGTGTAAACGTGTAAGTGGTTGTTGCTGTATTATTCAATGCTGGCGACCATATTCCTGTTTTACCATTAGTAGATGTAGTTGGTAATGCTGATAAGCTTGCTCCCGAACAGATTGGTGCTACTTGCGTAAACTCTGGGGTAACAGTTGGATTTACTATCAAATTCAATGTCGCCAAACTATCACAACCTGATGCTGTATATAAAGTTGCTGTTTGCGAACCTGCTGCATTAAACGTCAAACCATTCCAAGAATAGGGTAATTCGGATTCACAAATAGTTAAATCTGTTGTTGATGAAGCGGCTGGAGAAACGGAAATTGTTTCTGTAGCTGTGGCATTAGAACAAGAAACTGGATTTTGATTTTCTTGATTTCCTAAATGATTTCCAAGGTATACTTGAACAGGACCATTTGCCATTGCATTCACTAATGTTGCACCGTCTGTACTGTTAATCATAATAACGGGAATTGAAACATTCAACCCTTCGTTTCCTCCACCGATTTCAAGCGTAGTAGTATCTCTATTAATAATGATTACACCATTTGCACCTGCATTTTGTGCATTCAACGCTTTTGTTGTAAACGAACAAGTATTTCTATAAATAACTGCTATTTTACCAGATAAATCGTTAACTAAAGGTTGACAACCTTCTTGCGAAATTGGGTGACCCTGAGCATTTGTTCCGGGAGTTCCATCTTCAACCAACATTAAGGTGCCTTGAGTTTGTGTTCCTACTGCCGTAAAATCAGGAGTAGCCCAATCATTATTAAATGGTTTAGCCCATGTGAAATTATATGTACCAGTAATACTTGAAGGTGAAATCCCAGCAAAAACGATGCCCGTAGGAGTAGCTTCAACGGAATAGGTTCCCGCCTCTGTTGCACTAAAGCTCGCTACATTACCAGGATCAGTTGCAGTTGCAGGATAAGTCCATGTATAATTATAATCACTTGAAGGACTTACATTAGCCGTAACGACGGTTTGTCCAGAACAAATTATAGTCGTATCTATAGTTGCCGTTGGTGAAGAAAGTACTACAACCGTGGCAGTTACTGGTAAAGAAGGACAACCATTTATAGTGAATTGAACTGTATAGTTTGTTGTAGAAGATGGCGAAACAGTAATCCATGGGGCAGTTTCACCTGTTGACCATAAATAATTTCCTAGGCCAGATTTATACGCCGATGCTACGTTCAGTAAAACACTTTGTCCAGAACAAATAATTTGATTTTCTAACCAAATTTCAGGAGTTTCATTTACAATTACTGTTGCTGTTGCTGAAACAGCCGAACAAGTCCCTAAAGAATAAGTTACTGTGTAAGTTGTTGAATTCATTGGAGAAACAGTTATTGAACTTGTTGTTTCACCCGTTGACCATTCATAGGTTCCACCATCTTCTGATAGCGTAGCAACTAATATTGCAGAATTACCAGTACATATTGTTTCGCTATTAACCGATAAAGTTGGAGACGGGTTTACAGATATCGTCATCGATGCTGTACTCGCACACTGCCCAGCTGTTGGTGTAAACGTATAAGTGGTTGCTGCCGTATTATTCAACGCTGGCGACCACGTTCCTGTAATACCATTATTTGATGTTGTTGGTAATGCTGATAAGCTTGCTCCTGAACAGATTGGTGCTACTGCATTAAATGTTGGATTGACATTTGGATTCACCGCAATAGTCATCGAAGCCGTACTCGCACACTGCCCTGCTGTTGGTGTAAACGTGTAAGTCGTTGTTGCAGTATTATTAATTGCAGGCAACCAAGTACCTGTAATGCCATTGTTAGAAGTAGTTGGCAAAGCTGATAACGTTGCTCCCGAACAGATTGGTGAAACTTGTGTAAATGTTGGGTTTGTCGTTGGAGTAACACTCACTACTGAAGCTGTTGATGTAGCAGAACAACCATTACTATTTGTAACCTCTACTGTGTAAGAACCTGATGTTGTTGCAGTATAACTTGACGAAGTAGAACTAATATTTACACCATCTTTCTTCCATTGGTAAGTATTACCTGTTCCGCTATTCGCTGTTAGTGTAACTGAATTTCCATCGCAAAATGTTAGTGGTCCAGAAGCAGTAATATTTGCTTGAACACTACTAGAATAAACCTCAATTTCTCGCCAAGAAACCCATGATGGAGAACTTGTGGTTTGTACCTTTATTGCTCCAACATTTACAAGTGGAGAAGACTGATAATTTCTTGTTAAAAGTTGCCCCATCGAAGTGACACCCGTAATTGTTTCTACCAAAGTCCAAGGACCTGAAATACTCGGTGCAGAATAAATCTGATGCGTGGTACTTCCATTTGGTGTTTGATCAATCAACAAAGTAATTTTATTTACAGAAAATTGTCCTTGTAAATCTACTTGTATCCAACCTGTATTGGACGATGTACTCCAACCTGTTGTTGTCAAACCATCGAATGCTTTTGGAGGAGTTGAAGTTGAATATGTTCCACTTGCTGTTGCCGGTTTATTTAGTGCAACATTTGCATCAGTATAATTACTCACTATAGCTGTAGCTGGAGTTGAACTACATGTACCCAGAGTATAAGTAACAGTGTAAGTACCAGCAGAACTTGCAGTTATAGTTTGAGTGGTCGCTCCTGTTGACCAAGCGTATGTTCCACCGCTTGTTGATGGGGTTGCTGTTAAAGTAGCGGTTGCTCCAGAACAAATAGTAGCTGAGTTTACAGAAACTGTTGGAACAGGATTTACAGTTACTGTTCCAGTTGCAGTTGATGCAGGACAAGAACCTAATGTATAAGAAACCGTGTAATTTGTTGAACTTGTTGGAGAAACAGTTATTGAACTTGTTGTTGCCCCTGTTGACCAAGCATAAGAGCCTCCAGATGGAGAAGGGGTTACAGTTAATATTGCAGATGCTCCAGAACAAATAGCAGCTGAGTTTACAGAAATTGTTGGTGTTGTAGAAACAGTAACAACAGATGCAGATGACAATGCAGTACATCCACTGCTATTTGTAACTTGAACTGTATAAGAACCAGCAGCAGTTGCAACATACGTTGAAGCAGTTGCAAGGGAAATATTTACACCATCTTTTTTCCATTGGTACGTATATCCTGATCCGCTATTAGCTGTTAATGTAACTGAATTGCCTTGACAAATGGATAATGGACCAGATGCTGTTACACTTGCAGAAACGCTGTTGGAATATACCTCAATTTCACCCCATGACACCCAGGATGGAGAACTTGTTGTTTGAACTTTAATTGCACCAACATTTAACAAAGGTGCAGCACTATAATCTCTAACTAAAACCTGACCTGAACTGGTGTAACCACTCAGTGTTTCTACCAAAGTCCAAGGGCCTGAGATACTTGGAGCTGAATAAATTTGATGTGTGGTATTTCCATTTGGAGATTGACTCACGTATAATTTTATAGTATTTACTGGAAAACTTCCTTGTAAATCAACTTGTATCCAGCCTGTATATGCACTGGCTGTCCATGCATTACCATTTAAAACATCGTTAATACCATCAAATGCCTTTGATGTCGGATTTGGTGAATAGGTGGAACTTGCAGTTGCTGGTTTGTTAAGCGCAACATTTGCAGTTGTTGAAGTTATACTAACCGTCATAGTTGCTGTTGTAGCACACTGCCCAGCCGTTGGTGTAAACGTATAAGTTGTAGTTGCCGTATTATTAATTGCTGGCGACCATGTTCCTGTGATACCATTATTTGATGTTGTTGGTAAAGCAGGAATAGTTGCTCCCGAACAATATGGTCCAGCTTGCGTGAATGTTGGTGTGGTTGTTGGATTTACAGTAACTGTAACCGTTTGAGGAGTTCCAACGCATGAACCTGTCGTTGATGTTGGTGTAACTGTATATGTTACTGTTTGAATACTCGTTGTTGAATTTACAATCACGTCATTAATGGTGGTGGTTGCAGACGCTGTTGTCGTTTCTCCCGTTGTATTTGCGTTGGCAGCAGCTGACCAAGAATAAGTACTTGCAACATTAGAAGTTAAAGCAATCCCAATTGTTGAGCCTGAACAAATTGTTTTGGAATTACTATTAGTCATTGCAACAGGTGGCACAACAGTAACTGTTACCGTTTGAGGCGTTCCAGCACATGAACCACTTGTAGATGTAGGTATAACTGTGTAAGTAACAGTCTGAATAGATGTTGAATTATTGCTTAATACATCACTTATTGTTGAAGTCGTTTGATTAGTTGTTGATTCACCGCTAACATTCGCATTATCAGTGGCACTCCAACTGTAAGAACTTGCAACATTTGAAGTCAATGCTATACTAACAGAACTTCCAGAACAAATTGTTTTAGAAGTTACACTTGTCATTGCGACACTTGGAACGACAGTAACTGTAACCGTTTGAGACGTTCCAACACAAGAACCTGTTGTAGAAGTTGGCGTTACCGTATAAACAACATTTTGATTAGTCGTTGATATATTTGTTAAGGTATTATTGATTGTATTTCCAGTTTGTACAGTTAAAGATTCTCCCGTAATAGATGTATTATCAGCAGCTATCCATGAATAAGAACTCGCAACATTTGATGTCAATGCTAAATTAACAGAACTTCCTGAACAAATTGTTTTGGAAGTTACACTTGTCATTGTGACACTTGGAATTACTGTGACTGCAACTGCTTGAGTAGATCCAACACATGAACCTAATGTCGAAATTGGAGTTACTGTATAAATAATATTTTGATTTGTTGTTGACGTGTTTGTTAAGGTATTATTGATTGTGCTTCCTGTTTGTGCTGTTGTGCTTTCACCTGTCACATTAGCATTTGATGATGCAACCCATGAATAGTTAGCTGCAACATCTGATGTTAATCCGATATTTACTGCTGTTCCAGAACAAATTATTTTAGAACTGATATTAGTCATCACTGGAGATGGATTAACCGTTATCGTCATTGTAGCTGCACTCGCACACTGCCCTGCTGTTGGTGTAAACGTATAAGTCGTTGTTGCTGTATTATTCAAAGCTGGTGACCAAGTTCCTGTAATGCCATTAGTAGATGTAGTTGGCAAAGCTGATAACGTTGCGCCTGAACAGATTGCTGCTACTTGTGTGAATGTTGGTGTAGTTGGTGCAGTTACAGTAATGTAATTCGTTTGATTTGAAGTATTTGAACCAGAAGAATTTGTAACAGTTAAAGAAGTATTATAAGTTCCAGCTGTTGCATATGTAACAGTTGGATTTTGAGCTGCACTTGTTGCTGGTGTTCCTCCTGCAAATGTCCAAGCGTAAGTTGTTGGAGTTCCTGTTGAAGTGCTCGTATATTGAACAGTTTGACCTGTGCAAATTGTTGAAGCTGGCGTTGAAGTGAAACTTGCTGTTAGTGGGATTGTTCCTGTAACGTTAATATTATCAAGGTACAAATTATTACCATAAGCAGCTAAATTTCTAAATGCCAAAATCGCATTTGACTGACCTAAAAAAGAATTTAAATTGATTGTTTCATTTCTCCATTGAGCAGTAGTTGGAACAAATGAAGCAGTTGTTGCAGCTGCAGTTGGTAAGTTACCCGTTGCTACGGTTGATCCTGTTTTATTATACAATGATGTCCAAGTTGTACCACAATCCGTGGAAATTAAAACTTCTAAACCATCCATATAAGTGGCATCATAAGCTGCATAGGCAACATCAAAAGTCATTTGAGCAGCAGAAAAACCTGAAAGATTCAATTTTGGTGTACGCATTTCATCTGTGTTTCCATTATCATTTACTGAAAAATTATAGAAAGCCATCGAGTTTCCTGCAGATGGGGTATAACCTACAGTTGATGAACGTATCCAAGTTGTATCTCCTGCATCTAAATTAACAACTGACCAGCCCGTTGGTGGAAAAGTTGTTCCTGCGAATCCTTCAGTAAATGGTAAAGATTGTCCTGTACTTGCCGTTACTGTTACGTAAGATGTTTGAGTGGAAGTATTGGTACCACTTGCATTTGTAACTGTTAATGAAACTGTATACGTTCCAGCTGTATTGTAGGTAATTGAAGGGTTTTGAACAGTACTTGTAGCAGGAAATCCTCCTTCAAAAGTCCAAGAATAAGAAGTTGGGATTCCTGTAGATGTACTTGTAAATGTAACAGTATTACCAACGCAAACAGCTGTATTATTAGCTGTAAAACTAGCAACTGGAGGTGCATTAACTGAGGTATATAAATCACTTTCCCAGGTACCTCTGCCAAATGTTGCAGCACGTAGTTTTTTATTAGCACCACTATTAGCCACATCGTAATAAATTTCCATATCACTAACAGCACAATTTGGTAAACCTGCACTGAAATCAACCCAAGTTGTCATGGAATTATCACGGAAATAAACTCCTAAATCTGTTCCAACATAAATACCATCGCCACCAGCTGCTCCATTTTCATAAACGACGCAGTTCGCAGGAATATTAGGTAATCCCGTAGATAGATTAGTCCAAGATGTACCGCCATTAGTTGTTTTATAAACTTTACTTGCTGCTGTATAACCAGAATAAGTTACAAAAGCAACATTTGCATCTGTATTAGAAATAGCGATATAAGTAGGAGAAACTGTTGTTGGTAAACCCGTTGAAACAGAAGTAAATGAAGTTCCTCCATTTGTAGATTTAGAAACCGCATTTGCACCTGTTTTAATCGCATAAATTACTTGATTATTACTCGGTGCGATTGCAAATTCAATAATGTTCCCAGTTCCAGTAGGTGTTCCCACTGTCGTCCAAGATGTACCAGAATTTGTTGTTTTGTTTAGCGCAGTTCTTCCGCCAGCATATAAAGTTGTAGCTGTAACTGGATCTTGATGCCAAGCACTTAACCATTCTTCTGAGCCCGTTCCTGCTGATAAACCTGTAGTGATTGAAGTAAAAGATGTACCTCCATTTGTAGATTTATAGTAATCTCCATAGATATATGCACCATACATGATGTTATTGTTCGTTCTATCAATGAAACAATCCATTCCATCACCACCATAAACCTGAGCCCATGATGTTCCATTGTAACGATTTGTACCATTATCTTGATGACCAGCAATCCATAGATTTGTATTGGATGTAGATAGTCCTATTCTGTATTGTTGTGCGATTGCTAAAGAAGTACTAATATCAGTCCAAGCAGTACCACCATTTGTTGTTTTAAACATACCACCATCATTTCCTACGTAAACTGTTGTACCAGAACCTGGTAAATATTGAATATCGTGGATATCTGAATGGATGTATGGTTTGCTATAACTTCCCGTCCAGTGTGTATTAAGTGTAAAAGAAGTTCCTCCATTTGTACTTTTCCAAACATTAACTCCACCAATCATAACTTCTTCTGCATTTGTTGGAGAAGAATCGATACATAGGTCATACCATCCTTGTCCACCAGCATCAGCACCATTATCAAAACCTAAAATATTTGTTGAAGCTGTAGCTGTCATTCTA
>CALPMC020000002.1 GCA_943324565.2 Chitinophaga pinensis
TTGATTTTACTTCCCAAAGGAGTGCGTTTTTCTCAACTTGTGATGTTGCATAATTGGTTAGAAGAACAAATAAAAAGAGCAATCTCAGCATATTACAAAGATAATTGCGCTAAGTAATGATTGTCTTGCTCCATGATACGTTTACATTTGAAACCAAGCTTCGTTGCAATTTCGTGCATGGAATCATAGTCGACATACAACCACTCGAACCAATCGCCAGTTGTTTTTTTGTAATGCATTTGAAACTTAAAATTCCCGTAATATTCAGTATTCAAATCAACCCACATTGCGCCGTCTTCATCTTCATACAAGAATTTAACATCTGAAGAATCAAAAATTATTTGACCTCTCGAATTCAGCATTTTTTTAGCTTTCAAAAGCGTTTTCTCTAAATTTGAAAGTCGTCCAGCAATACCAATTCCGTTCATTAACATTAGAATGGTATCGAACTTTTCAGTTGTTGTGAAATTTTCAAAAGTGGAATGAGTCGCATTGATTCCAGATTCTTTCAGGTAAGTAACTGCACCAACTGAAGAATCAATAGCAGTTACTTTATGGCCTTTTTTAATCAATTCGTGACAGTGAATTCCAGCACCTGCACCAATGTCTAGTATGTCACCTTTGCACATTGTCAACGCTCTTTTTTCCAAATCAGGCATTTCTTTGTAAGAACGGAAAAGCACTTCAATTGGAATAATATCATCCTCGCATAAATCGGAACTTACAACGATGTCAAAAGGTTTGTGATTGGATGCGTAGTCTAGAATCGCATCACCGATTGGGTCGGTAGAAATTTTTGTCATATTAATATTCGTACTCGTTAAAGTCAGTTAAATCATCTTCCGAATAATCGTCGTCGAATTCATCTAAACCTAGTTCGTCTTCGTCTTCATCGATTAAATTTTCGTCACCATCTGCAGCAAATAATTCATCATCCATGATTTTTCGTGAATCTTCAGTTGGTGCATTTCCCATTGATAACAACATTTCTGGTGTTTCAGGCTCACTGCGGTCAAAACCAATCAATTCAACTAAGAAAATCCACATGCGCATAAAATCGTAAACCAAAATAAATTTTTGGTCTGGTTCTTCTAAGAAATCTTTGATGGTAGCGCTTTTCATTGTTGCAGCTGGTGCATCTAAAGAATCATCATCATACGTCATGTCCATCAAATTGATTTCATGACCTTTGTCCCAATCGTCATTTGAAACGTAGAAACTTGCCATTTGATCTCCCTTGAAATTAAAGGATTTTAAAATAGCATGATATAACGATTCAAAATTGTCGGTATCAGAAATCAAAATATCTCTAAATATTTCTTCTTTCTTTTCTGAATCGAGTAAAACTCTAAATTTTAGTCCTGGCATATTGTTGATTTTTCAATCTGTGTAAAATTAAAACTAATATCTATATAGTTGAAAGTTGAAAGCGGAAAGATAAAATTTTAGTATTGAATTTTAAGATTTTTTTCAATCACTTTTTTTTAACCCAAGGTTTTCTGCAATTTGTAACATCAATTCGTAAGCTTGTTCTGGAGAATTTTCGATTTGTCCGTCCAAAATTGCTTCTTTAATTGTTGATTTGATAATGCCAATTTCAGCACAAGGTTGTAAGTTATAAGTGGTCATAATTAACTCACCACTCACAGGAGGTTGGAAATTTCTAATTCTGTCCTTTTCCTCGACTGCTTTTAGTTTTTGAGCAACTAAATCAAAATTATTTTTGTATTTCTTTACTTTAAACTCATTTTTTGAAGTGATATCTGCATTGCATAACTTCATCAAATCATCAATGTCATCTCCTGCTTCACTCAATAATCTGCGAATAGCTGAGTCAGTAACGAACCCTTTCACAAGTGCAATTGGACGTAAATGAAGACGAACTAATTTTTGAACGTATTTCATTTTATTATCCAAAGGCAATTTTAAGTTTTTGAAAATTTTTGGAACCATTCGAGCACCTAAATCTTCGTGACCATGAAAAGTCCAACCAATTTCTTTATCGAATCTTTTAGTTGGTGGTTTTGCAATATCATGAAGAATTGCGGCCCATCTCAACCATAAATCATCTGTGTTCAAAGCAATGTTATCCAAAACTTCAAGCGTATGCAAAAAGTTATCTTTATGTGCCTTTCTGTTAATTGTTTCAATTCCTTGAAGTGCAGTCATTTCAGGAAAGAATCGCTCTAATAATTGTGTTGATTGCAATAACTTAAACCCTCGAGAAGGAGTTTTGGTTAAAATGATTTTATTGAGTTCGTCGGCAATTCGTTCTTTAGAGATAATATCAATTCTTGCCGATTGTTTTAGAATAGCTTCTAAGCAATTAGCGTCAATTTTAAAGTCTAATCGTGTCGCAAAACGAATCGCACGCAACATACGCAAAGGGTCATCGCTAAACGTAATTTCCGGTTCAAGCGGTGTTTTGATAATTCCTTTTTCTAAATCTTGAATCCCGTTAAATGGATCAATAAGTTCACCGAAATTGGAAGGATGCAAACTTAAAGCCAAGGCATTAATTGTAAAATCTCGTCTATTTTGGTCGTCTTTTAAAGTGCCAAGTTGTGTTATTGGTTTGCGTGAATCGGTAGTATAAGACTCTTTTCGTGCACCTACAAATTCGACATCAATATCTTTGTAGCGAAAATGGGCAGTTCCGTAAGTTTTGAAAACACTTACTTTTTTAACCCTTAGAATACTTGCAACATCATTTGCTAATTGCGGTCCGTCACCAACAACTACTATGTCAATATCTTTGGAAGGATTTTCTAAAAGTAAATCGCGTACAAAACCACCAATAACATAAGCTTCAAGATTTTTTTCGCCGATGTACTTGGAAATAACTTTAAAAACGGGATGTTTAAGCGCTTGCGCGTAATTAGTTGACATTAAAGAAAAGGTATAATTTTGATAAGAAAGTTGAATTAATCGTCATCTTCTTCGTCATCAAAATCTTCTTCGTCTTTACGTTTGTAGGAAAACAATTCTAAATCATCTAAATCGTCGTCATCGTCAAAAAACTTTTTCTCTTTTCCGCTTTTTTTGAAAGCATCCATTTTTGGTTTTTTGTTTCGAGAATCTGAATCAATTGTTTTTTTGTCTTTGTCTTTGTTGATTTTCTTTTTTGGCTCGTTTGCAGGAATTTCTAAAGATATAGGTAAGATATTTGGCTCTCTATTCGGAAATCCACCTTCAGTTCTTGGTTCTCTTGGTTTTTGATTAAAATCACCATTCGGAGTTCTTGGGTTTGGTGTACGATTTTCACGTTGCTCTGCTTCTTTAACTGCAATTGGTCTTCCATTAATAAGTTGACCGTCAAGTGCACTTATTGCATTCATGGCTTCGTTTCTGTCTGCCATTTCCACAAAAGCAAAACCTCTCGATTTACCTGTTTCTCTGTCGGTTGCAACATTTGCTTTAAGAACTTTACCATGTTGAGCGAACAAATCTCGTAATTGATCGCTAGAAAAACCAAAATCTAATTTGGCTACAAAAATACTGGTCATAAAAGAATAAAAACGTCTATTTTGTTGATTAAATAATAATTTACGGTTCGAAATTAGAACAAATATTTAAAATAATACCTATTCAACTGTAAATAATACAGAATTAATTGTTTTACAGTTGTTTTACTATACTTTAAATATGTTTTCGCGAAATTTGACCTGAAAAAAAATGAATTTGGATTAGCTAAATCAAAGCGAAATTTAAACTATTTCTGTTAAAGTTTTTTCTACTATTTCTAAAATTTGTAACTTTCGCATCTCTTATAGAAAAAAAAATGGAAGACTTACGCATAAATGCTACTTCAACAACACCTGAAATTTCCTTTTCGAAGAATGGAATTATGGTAATTCAAGGTAAATCAATTCCAGATTCTGAAACAGATTTTTGGAGCGTAGTAAATGATTGGTTTCATATGTATATGTTTACACCAGCAAAAAAAACTACGTTTGAACTTCAAATTGATTATTTAAACACATCGTCTTCTAAGTCTGTTTTACACTTATTGTATCGTTTAAATGAATTGAGAGATAGAGGTTTAGATGCTCATGTTATTTGGTCTTACAATGAAAATGACTACGATATGCAAGAAGTAGGTAGAGACTATGAACACATGGTGAAAGTACCTTTTTCGTTTGTGAAAATCCAACAAGTTGTTCTGTCCTGATTCCGTTATTTTTTTTGATTTTAATTCATTAATTACATTAGGTTGAATCTAAAAGATAGCGAAGCATTAATTGAATCAAAGGTTCAGTTGGAACTTACGAAAAAAGTTTTTCGGAAATGGAAACAAGCTAAACCGAAAGATTTAGACCAAAAATTTCACAAGGAACATACGGCTGAATTCAAAAAAATGGATTGTTTGCAATGCGCAAATTGCTGTAAAACTACAAGTCCAATTTTTAGAGACGCCGATATTCGGAGAATTTCCAAGCATTTGCGTATCAAAGAATCGCAGTTTATTCAATCATTTTTAAAGATGGATGAAGAAAATGATTATGTTTTGCAGAAATCACCTTGTCATTTTTTGGGTTCCGGTAACAAATGTGACATCTACGAAGTTAGACCATTGGCTTGTCGCGAATATCCACATACGGACCGCAAAAACATGTTTCAAATTTTGGAATTAACCGCTGAAAATACATTGATTTGTCCTGCTGTAGCTAGAATTGTGAAAACAATTACAGAGAAGAATTAAAGTTTTTTGTTTGTTAAAAAGTATGATTGCTTTTCATCCTATTTATGTTCATCCATTGCCAGAAAATCACCGTTTTCCAATGGAGAAATATGACCTTTTAAAAAGGCAATTATTACACGAAGGAATTGTAGAAGAAAGTTGTTTTTTTGAACCTGATCTACTTTCATATAATCAATTACTTAACGTTCATTCATTGGAGTATTGGGATAAATTAAGTGGTTTGAAATTGACAGAACGAGAGCAGCGAGTTTCAGGTTTTGTACATTCTAACCAGTTGATTGAGCGTGAACTAAAGATTATGGAAGGCACGCGAAAAGCTGCTGAATTGGCGCTTCAAACAGGACTAGCTTTTAATATCGCAGGTGGAACGCATCATGCTTTTTATGGAAGAGGCGAGGGTTTTTGTCTGTTGAACGATCAAGTGATTGCGGCAAAATGGTTATTGGAAAATACACAAATTCAACACATTTTAATTGTCGATTTAGATGTTCACCAAGGAAACGGAACAGCTTCTTTGTGTGAAAATGAAGACCGAATTTTTACGTTTAGTATGCACGGATCAGGTAATTATCCGCTGAAAAAAGAAAAATCAGATTTAGACATTGACTTACAAGACGGAATTAGGGATAAAGAATATTTGTTTTTGCTTGAATCAAACCTTGACAAAGTCATTTCAACATTTAAACCTGATTTTATTTTTTATCAATCTGGAGTTGATGTGTTAGAAAGTGATAAACTTGGACGTCTTTCCCTTTCACTAAAAGGCAGTTTTGAACGTGATTCAATAGTATATAATACAGTAAGACAATTTAAAGTTCCTGTTGTTACTACAATGGGTGGGGGTTATAGTCCGCAAATTAAAGATATTGTGAATGCACATGCTAATACATTTAAAGCGGCATTTGAGATTTTGACATAAAAAAAGGAGGTTTAACGAACTTCTTAATTTTCACTTTGAATATATTTATATGTTTTAATTCTTTACCAATTTTTTAGTGTGAATTTGACCGTTTTTAGTTTGTAAAATTACAATGTAATATCCTGAATTCCAATTAGAAGCGTCTATTTGTTGTTCTGTTTCAACTTCATCAGTTTGATATATAATTCGACCTTGAATATCGCAGATTTTTAAATTCCCAGTTTTAATTTCGTTCAATTGAAGTGTAAAGGTGTTGTTTGTCGGATTAGGGAAAATAGCAAATGTTGCTTCTTTCAATTCATTTTTTCCAACAAAACATGTATTTGGAGCGTTAAAAGTTGGAGTTGAATAATCGAAATTCACACCACCATCAGGACATCTCGAATACGAAATATTTTTCGTTTGTGCACCAATTGTAAGTTGATCAAATATGTTTAACCCATCACTAAATATAACATTATCACCTAAAGAACTTAACTTAAAGTTAGTATGTAAACCTAATTGAGTAATGTCATTATCGCACCAAACTATAATTCTACCATTTGCAGGAATACTTGTTCCAACTGGGAATGGCCATTTACCTAGGTCTGTTGAAAGATCAGTTAAATACAAACCTGATAAATCTATTCCGGTTGATTTGGTGTTATACAATTCAATCCAATCGTCACTTTCTCCGTTTGAGTCATAGCCATATTGACTATTTGATGCTAAAACTTCATTGATAAGAACATCTCCATCCACTGCGAAAGGTATAGAAATCGCTAAATTGTAATACTCATGTTCTGCACGTTGAGGACTGAATTTTCCTGCATTTGCATTTTCTGCATAGATGTAATAATGAAAATTAACACCATTTAATGTAACTGCTGCACCAAAAACATGATCTCCAGCACCACCATCACCATGTGCACCATCGTCAAACATTTGAACACGATTAAATTTTAATTCTTTACTATAGCGGTAACCTAAAAAAACTGAGGTTTCATTAGCGCAAGTAGCCGTTATGAAAACTGAAGAACCATAAGTTGGTGCAGAATTACTAACAGCATAAGCAGTTATAGAAGGAGCTAAAAGAATATAGTTTGAATTTGAATTGAAAAAAGTAACACGAGCATCCATTAACGTTTTAATTCCAGGTATTGATTGTCCTCCACCTGGACCACCACCACTTGTTACAGCAGTTGTCAAACCGTTTTGATACTGTGTGTAAGTATAAAATTTATAAGGATCTGCTTGAACGTAAGAATCAATTGTTGCTTTGATCGTATTTGCTTTATTAACAAAATCTTGCGACTCAAAAACTTCTTGAACAATTGTTCGAATATGAGCTAAATACATTCTTTTGTACATTGGATTGCTCATCAATTTTAAAATCAAAGGATGATTTGTTGAAGTACTGTTAGACAATGGGTCAAGAGTGGTAGCTGTGTAACTTCCAGAACCGGTTCCACCTGGGAAACCAGCAAAACTCATGTTCAAATCCCAAACTGTTGGTACAAAACGATCATTTAAATCCCAAGTTAAATAATAGTTCTGACGAAACGCACCACTATAAGAATCTAAATTAACCAAAACATTATTAAAAGCCAACATCCATATTGCTCTATCAACATCTATTTTTGACTCAATGTTTGTGAAATCATTATTGAGAACATTAATCAAATCAACTAATTTATTCCATCCAAAATCTGTTTGTAATTCATAGCCATTGAAATAAGCGCTACTATCCATACTAATATATTTTAAATCTGGATTTACAGTTGCACCTGGTCCAGCACCACCAATTGGATTACATTTAAAATAAGATTCATTGCTATTATAATAATGCTCACCATTAAACTTTTTATCTATACTTTCAGCATTTGAATAAACACCTCTTAATGTACCGTTGATGTAAACATTCGCAAAATTTGCTTTTGGACAATCCATATATTGTTCTAAAACGGCATATGATAAAACTTCGCGAATCATTGACGGGTCTTGATAGCCATTTTGAAGTTTGACACTTGTATAACCTTGATAATCTTGACTTCCTTTAATGTAATCTAAATTTAGATGTAAAGGATTTTTGTTGTTATTGGCATTATAAGAACTATTTCCTTTGTACTTCACTCCAACAGAATCAAATGTTACACCATTAATTCGTACAGAATCAGCAATGATATAAGCTTCGGTAGCGGTTGCAGCATCTAATTGTGCGTCCCAATTTGTAAAAGCAAAGAAAATTTCAATTTTTTGAACGGTTGCTCTGTCATAGAAATCTTGAGCGAACAAACTTCCAATTAGAAAATTGAACAAAAATAATAGTCTGATTTTCATAGAGTTAATTTTTTAGTTTGATTTGAAATTTTTAAATAGTTTGAATTTCAAGTTTAATTAAAGCCTTTAGTTGACAAATTGAATCATAACTTGCTTTATTTATTAAATTAAAATTAATTAAATATTTTTTAAATGTTAAATCCGTATTACAAAGGAAACGAATTCCTTTGTAAGTTTCTACTATTTTTCTTTTTCCTATTTTTGTAAATAGTCAATTTTACCAGGGTTTTAAAAATAAATAGAAATTTGAGCTTTTTACATTTTAGATCGAGAACTCCTCGTTGGGTTATTATTTTTTTTGATTTGCTACTTGCAGCTTTTGCTTTAACGTTTGCATATTTAATTCGCTTCGACTTAAAAGCAGATAGTGCATCAATTCAAAAGGAATGGCTTATTTTGTCTAAATCAGTTTTATTTTATTTTAGCGTAAAGTTTATTGTTTTTTTCTTACTTAAAATACACAAAGGCCTAGTTCGCTACACATCAACTGAGGATTTAAAACGTTTATTTTTTGCAAGTTTAATCTGTTCACTTATTTTTCTAGTAGGCGGATTAGTACGTTTTTATTATCTCGATCATTATTTTCTGTTTCCAATGTCAATCTTAGTAATGGAATTTTTGGTGAGCTTTGCCTTTGTAGTTGGAAGTCGCTTCATTGTAAAATTATTTTATCTAGAAACTATTAAGAATAAAAACGAAGAAGAAGGTGTGCTTATTTACGGTGCTGGCGTTTCAGGAATGGTAACCAAAAGAACAATTGAAAATGACACAAGAAATAATCAATTAATTATTGGTTTCTTGGATGATAATCCAAAGTTGAAAGGAACAAGAATTGAGGGTGTTAATGTATTTCATACAGATGAATTAGAAAAAATTGCCACTTCAAATCCGATTAAGACATTAATTATTGCCATTCAACAACCTAATTTAGAAAAGCAAAAAAACATTATTGATCGCTGTTTAGAATTGAAAATAAGTATTCAAAAAGTGCCAAATTTAAAAAGCTGGGTAAATGGAGAATTTTCTGTAAAACAGTTTGCAAAAATCAACATTGAAGATTTATTAGGACGTTCACCAATTCTGCTTAATAATCAATCTATTCAAACGGAATTAAAAGATAAGGTTGTTTTAGTTACAGGTGCTGCAGGTTCGATTGGAAGTGGACTTGTGCGTGAAATAGCTAGTTTTAATCCTTCCCTTTTAATTTTAATTGATCAAGCAGAATCAGCACTTTATGATTTGCAAATCGAGTTATTGAAAGATTTTCCATCTTTGCATTTTGAATTTATTGTTGGGGATATTTGTAACGATAAACGAATGCATAAAATTATCGCTCAGTTTCTTCCTCAAATTGTTTTTCATGCAGCTGCTTATAAACACGTGCCTTTAATGGAAGAAAATCCAGTGGAGGCAGTCTCAAATAATGTTATTGGAACAAAGGTTATTGCAACTTTAGCGCATGATTTTAAAATTGATAAATTTGTAATGGTTTCCACAGATAAGGCAGTAAATCCAACGAATGTAATGGGAGCTTCAAAGCGCATCGCTGAATTACTCGTTCAATCGTTAAATTCAAAATCAGAAACGAAATTTATTACTACGCGTTTTGGAAATGTACTCGGATCTAATGGTTCTGTGATTCCTCTTTTTCAAAAACAAATTGAAATGGGTGGACCAGTAACTGTAACGGACGAACGAATTACTCGTTTTTTCATGACAATTCCTGAGGCTTGTCAATTGGTTTTGGAGGCAGGAACTATGGGAAATGGAGGCGAAATTTACGTTTTTGACATGGGTGAATCAGTGAAAATTATTGATTTGGCAAAGAAAATGATTTCGCTCAATGGATTAGAATTAGATCAAGATATTGAAATTAAAGTGACAGGTTTACGACCAGGTGAAAAATTATATGAGGAATTACTTGCAAACGAGGAAAATACTTTGCCAACGCATCACTCTAAAATTTTGATCGCAAAAACCAGAGACTGTGACGAAAAACAAGTGGAACTTCTCGAAGAATTGATAGCTTTGGTACCCCTTCAAAATAATGATTCTTTGGTACGGAAAATGAAGCAACTCTTAGTTGAATATAAAAGCAATAATTCCATTTTTGAAAAATTAGACGAATGATAAAACCCGCAAGAATTCAAGTAAGATTCTCAGACATTGACGTTATGGGACATGTAAATAACGCTGTATATTTGAGCTATTTTGAAATGACACGTGTTCACTACTTCAAAGAGTTATTAGGTTTAGAATGGGATTGGAAATCTTACGGTATTTTATTAGTGAGAAATGAAATCGATTACATCAAACCAATTCTTATTCAGCACGTTCCAGAAATTTACATGTATTTTGAAGAAGCTGGTTCTAAAAGTATTCGATTGAGTTATGAAGTTAAAGTAGATGGAGAAATTTATACTAAAGGCGTTTCTATAATGGTAAGTTTTGATTCACGAGTTGGAAAAACAACCATTATTCCTGATGAAATGAAAAAAGCACTTGAAACATTAAGAAAACCTTAATAAATAAAGAAAATGAAAAACGTATTTTTTGTGTTATTTGTAGGGTTTTTCTATAATTCTCTATTCGCACAAACACCAATAGCTAATCCAACCAACGTACCTTGCTACAAAAAGAAAAAAATTTGCAATTATAAATTGGTAGCAAATTGTAACAACTTGGTGGCTTATGATGATCGCACGAATACTTATTTGTCTAAATCTGATTACCAGTCACTTTATACAGGAAAATGTTCAGCATGCTACCGAAATGGAGTTTTGCAAGAACAAATAAATGTAGTTAATGGAAAGCGCGATAGTGAAAGTGACTCAGCATATTACGAATCAGGATGTTTGCAATCAAGACAAACCTATGTGCTTGGCAAATTGAATGGAACTAGTGTTTTTTACTTTGATAGTACAGGAAGAAAAGAAATTGAAGTAACGCACAGTCTTGATAAATTGGATGGAAAATACATCCTTTTTGAAAATAACGCTAAAAGTGACACATTGAAACTTATTACCTATAGGAACAACATTTACGATGGCCCACAGAAAGAGTATTTTGATAATTCAATATTGGCAAAAGTCGTTTATTATAAAAACGGGGTATTAAACGGAAAACACCAGACCTACAACGCTGATGGAAAGTTAGAAATCGATATGAATTATTCTGAGGGCAAAAAACATGGAACTTGGAAATTCTATTATCCAAATGGAATGGAAGCCCACATTGAAAATTGGAATATGAATGTGAAAAATGGCGAATTTAAAACCTTAAATGAAAAAGGAGAGACAATTTCCCAAGAGTTTTTCAAAAAAGGAATTCCAGATGGTATACATACATTTAATTTCCCAAATGCAAGACCAAAGCACATCACAGTTTATGAAAAAGGGGAAATCGTTGAGGAAACTGAATTCGAAGAATTAACAGGAGCAAAGCATGTTATCAAAGAACGAGTGGACAAAAAAGCGGAGAAGGAAAAATCAAAAGCTGCGAAAAATACCACTGCAACAGATGATGATCCTGATTTAATAAAAAGTGAACCGACAAAACCGAGTAAGAAAAAGAAGAAGAAAAAGAGTTAAAACTTAAGAGTTAAAAGATAAAAGATAAGAGTTAAAAGTGGAGAACTGAAAACTGAGAGTTGAAATTTTTTAGTTCGAAGTGAGATTCAAATCTTCCCCCTTCGAAGGGGGATTGAGGGGGATGACCTAATTGATTTAATAACATTCCCTCCTAAAATCATTCCCTCATTAACTCATTCTCTCATAAAGTCATTCTCTCCTAAAATATAAAAAAATGATAGACCTAAGAAGCGATACCGTAACCAAGCCCTCAGTAGCAATGCTAGAAAACATGTTCTCAGCACCAGTTGGTGATGATGTATTTGGCGAAGACCCAACGATTAATGAATTACAAGAATATTCGGCGCAACTCTTCGGAAAGGAAGCCGCTTTGTTTTGTGCATCAGGGACACAGACGAATCAAATTGCGATTAATGTGCACGTTCAGCCTGGAGCAGAAGTTATTTGTCATAAAGAAAGCCACGTTTTTAAGTATGAAGGAGGAGGAATTGCTCGGAATTCGGGTGCATCAATTCGGACGTTGGAAGGCGATAGAGGGCGTTTGAAAGCAGCAGCTATCGAAGAATGGATTAACAATCCCGAGGATGTTCATTTTCCGTTGACGCAATTGGTTTCCATAGAAGACACTTCAAACAGGGGAGGTGGAGCTATTTACGATTTTAACGACATCAAGGAAATCAAAGAAATGTGTAATCGCCACAATTTACCTTTGCATTTAGATGGAGCACGTTTGATGAATGCTTTAGTTGAAAATGGTATTGATTACAAGGAATACGCGGCTCAATTTGATTCGATTTCAATTTGTCTTTCCAAAGGTTTAGGTGCGCCAGTTGGTTCTTTACTGTTGGGGAATTCTGATTTCATTAAGAAAGCACGAAGAGTTCGAAAAGTTTTTGGTGGCGGAATGCGTCAAGCAGGAATCATTGCTGCGGGAGGTTTATACGCCTTAAAATACAATGTTGAAAAACTGAAAGAAGACCATTTGAAAGCCTTGCAACTAGAAATCGCATTATTGGAATGTGATTGGGTGGATTCAGTGATGCCTGTTGAAACTAATATTGTTGTTGCAATCTTGAAAGACCCTACAAAGCGCGACTTGATTATTTCAAAATTGGCAGAAAAAGACATTAAAATTATGGCATTTGGACCCGGAATGATTCGAATGGTGACGCATTTGGACGTTTCCTTAAATCAAATTGATGAAGTTTGCGATTCTTTAAAAAAGATTTGAATTACTGTTTTTCTCCTTTAATTGTAAGTATTTTAATCTTTTTTGAGTAAAACATTACTTCTCAAGGATTACCGACCTTTTTGGATAAGGAATAATGATTTTATTTTCTCTGAATAATCGATCGATTTCCAAGCGAATTTCAGATTTGTAATTATTTATATCCCAGCTTTGGTCTGCCCAAAAAACTAATTCCATTTCTAATCCCGATGTGCCAAAACTAGCTAATCGAACCAAAATTGGATGATTGGTTTTAACTTTTGGATGTGAAAGTGCTGCTTGCTTTAAAAGTCGTTGAATCAATTCCGTATCCGTTCCATAGTCAACTGTAACATCAATAATAAAACGAGATAGCTCTGAACCATGACTCCAATTTTCAACTTGCTCTTGCGTGAGCCTCGTATTTGGGATTATTAATACATTTCCATCTCGCGTTTGAATTTGCGTAGTTCGAACATTGATTTTTACAATTTTCGCAATGATGCTTTCATTACTTCCACTTTTACCGGAAGAATTGATTTCTACGATATCTCCAACTCGAATATTGCCTTCAAACAAGAGAACAACTCCTGCAAACATATCCTTAAACACATCTTGCAATCCAAGTCCAATACCAACTAAAATTGCTGCAGAACCAGTTAAGAGAAGGGTTAAATCAATATTTAATATTTGAAAACAGAATAATATCGAAAAAACATAAATCACATAGCGCGCAACTTGCATGTAAACATATTCTGTGGCTAAATCGTGACTTTCACTTTTTCTGAATTTTCTATTGAGGTAAAGACGTATAAGATTGACTAAAATTCGTGCACCAAAGAATACAGAAACAATAACTAAAATATCGTAAAATTCTAATTGAAAGGATTTTAAATTAATTATTTTGAAATCAAGGAAATCGCCAAATGTGATATTCTTATTGTTAAATTTAAAACTTAAAACACCAACATAAATTGCGAGTAGATAAACACTTTGACTGATTAATTTAAGCCATGTTAAACGACGTCCTTGAAGGTTGATGTTAGCAGATTTCGCATAGTTTTTTAACAAGCGATGAACTACACGTCTCAGAATTGCTGCAATTAAAAAGATAATTGCTAGGAAAATAAGGTTCCAAAAACAAATATTAAAAGGTCCAATATTGAATAAAGTCGTGCTAAACATAATTATCTTAAAATTATTCGACCAAGTTTTTCGGAAAAGACTTTCTTAACTCTTTCATAAGCCATTTGTTCGGAAAGCAACAATAACAAATCATCATCATTAAAAGTTTCTGTTGACAATCTTTTTTTCAGTTGTTTCAAATGTAAATCAACTTTGTTGTATTTGAAATTGTAAACAGAGAAAATTACGGTTGAATATAAATCATCACTTTCTAACCGGGTGAAAATATTGTGTTTATTAACCCAATTATTACTTAATTCTTGTTCATTAGATTCAATATCGCTTACAAAACTTACAATTTCTTGATCTTCGTGACGTAAAAAATAAGAAGAGGAGTAAAGAGTGTTTTCGCTCAACCCTTCGACAAATTTAGAAAAAATCTTAGCAAACAATGGAAAATCAAAATTTAACTCATCTTTAAACAATTCTTCATGGATGAATTCAATTACACTTGTTTTGCTTTTTTCATTATCAACAGCATTTGGAATATGAACTTCACGAATTCCATATTTTAACAGTAAACGAATCAATTCTTTTTCAAATAAAAAATTGCTATCGTTTTCATTTTGAATCAGTTCTGTTGTTTTGGTTAAATCAACAGATTTAATATTTTGAGGTAATGGGACTTCCCGTAATTCAGGTTCTTGAATTTGTTTAGCAATTACATTTTTTCGTAAACGCATCAACTCATTGCTAATAATTGTTTCACTTATATCAAATTGTCGAGCGATTTCTTGCACGTAAACAGAACGTGTAATTTGGTCAGGAATCAAAGATACTGAGTGCACTATTTCCTTAATTAATTCTGATTTTTTTAAAGGATCTGTTTCTCCTTCTTTTAATAAAATCGAAGCTTTGAAAGTAATGAAATCCTGTTTGTTTGATTTAATAAAGTTTTCCAGTTCTGTTGTGCTCGTTTTTTTAGCGAAAGAATCTGGATCTTCACCATCGGGAAAAAGCACAACTTTTACATTCATGCCTTCTTCCAAAATTAAATCAATACCTCTAAAACTTGCTTTAATTCCTGCAGCATCTCCATCATATAAGATTGTCAAGTTATGTGTGTAGCGTTTCACCAACTTGACTTGTTCCTTTGTCAAAGAAGTTCCAGAGGAGGAAACCACATTTTGAATTCCTGATTGGTGCATGGAAATTACGTCGGTGTATCCCTCGCAAAGCAAGCATTCGTCGTATTTTACGATATCTCCTTTGGCAAAAAACAAACCATAAAGTATTTCACTTTTGTTGTAAATAATACTTTCAGGTGAGTTGAAATATTTCGCAATTTTCTTGTCAGTGAAAAGTGTTCGACCGCCAAATCCTAAAACTCTACCAGAAATACTGTGAATAGGAAACATAACCCTTCCACGGAAAAAATCAAAGTTTCGTTCGTCTTTTGTTTTAACTAAACCTACGTTTTGTAAATATTCTAATTTATAACCTTTTGCAAGTGCAGCTTTAGTGAAATCGTCGCTTACATTAATACTATAACCCAATTGAAAACGCTCGATTATATCTTTTCGGAAACCTCTTTCTTCAAAGTAAGTGATTCCAATTGCTTTCCCTTCCTCGCTTTCGTGCAGATTTTGCATAAAATGATTCTTCGCAAATTCATTGATGATGTAAAGTGAATCGCGTTCAGATTTTACAGCTAATTCGTCAGCAGTTGGAGCAGTTTCCTCAGGAATTTGAACATTGTATTTGTCTGCCAGCCATCGCAATGCCTCCGGGTAAGAAAAATGTTCTTTCTCCATCAAAAAAGTCACCACAGAACCACCTTTTCCAGTTGAGAAACATTTGAAAATTTGTTTGGCAGGCGAAACCACAAAAGAAGGTGTTTTTTCATCTGTAAATGGACTTAATCCTTTCAGATTGGAACCTGCACGTTTAAGACTTACAAATTCTCCAATAACCTCCTCAATGCGAGCGGTTTGGATAATTTCATCAATTGTATGACTGGGTATTTTACTCATTCCTCAGGATAACCAAAGTCTTTTTCAGTGACTAATTTACCTTTTTCATCGTAGGTTTTCCAAATACCAACAGTTTTATCATTTTTATATTCTCCGGTGTAGTGAATAGCGCCGTTCGGATATTTTACAATCGTAAAACCTTCTCTTTTTCCATTTTCATAAACCGTCATTGAAAGTTCATTTCCCGATTCTGAATAAAAATTCCATTTCCCATTTCTATCACCTTTTTTAGTCAACATTCCTTGAAACTTAATTTGTTTTTTGCCAGGATACCATTCGGTGAAACGTCCGTTTTTTATTTCGGTAAGTTTTTCAGTTTTTGGTATTTTAGTTGTTTCTTCTACTTTTTTATCTGTACAAGAAACAGCAATGAAAAGTAATAAAAATGTAAAAAGTGCAAGTTTCATATTTATTTATCTCTGTTAATGGTGTAATGAACTAATCCAATTAAAGAACGTTTTGCAGCGCTTTCTGGGAGTGGTTTTATAATTTCTAAGGCTTCGTTTGCAAGTTCTGTCATTCGTTTGTGTGCATATTCAATTCCTCCATTATTAATAACTAATTGAATTGCTGTTTTAATTTTCTTCGATTCTTCGTTGTGATTCTTTACAATATCAATTAACTCCGAACGATCTTCCTTTGAACCATGATTGATTGTGTAAATAATTGGCAAAGTCATTTTTTGCTCTCGAATGTCATTTCCAGTTGGTTTACCAATTTTCCCAGGACTACCAAAGTCAAAAATGTCATCCTTAATTTGAAAAGCTAATCCAACCAATTCGCCGAATTTACGCATATTTTCTCGTTGATTGGTTGCACCAACACTAATTGCACCAGCTTCACAACAAGTAGCAATCAAAGAGGCTGTTTTTTTACGTATTACTTCAAAATAAATTTCTTCTGTGATATCTAAATGACGTGCTTTTTCAATTTGCAGTAATTCTCCTTCGCTCATTTCACGCACGGATCTTGCAACGACACCTAATAATTCAGTATTATTTTTCTCAATTGAAAGCAATAAAATACGTGATAACATATAGTCGCCAACCAAAACGGCGATTTTGTTTTTCCAAAGTGCATTTACAGAAAAAAAGCCTCGTCGTTCATTTGCATCGTCGACTACATCATCGTGAACTAAAGTTGCTGTGTGTAACAATTCCACTAAAGAGGCAGCGTCAAATGTTGTAACATTGCTTTCTCCTAGCATTTTAGCAGTTAGAAAGACAAACATTGGACGCATTTGTTTCCCTTTTCTTTTGACAATGTATTGAGTAACTTTATCGAGAAGCGGGACATCAGAACGCATGGTATTTTTGAAATATTCCTCAAACTGTGAGAGTTCCGATTCAATGGGTGCCATTATGTCCTTTACTGTTTGCATCACGCAAATATAAGGATTAGATAAAGTGAAAAATCACAATTAAGGATAAAATCTAATAAAGAAGTATTTCCCTAATTAGATGAGGAAAATATATTTAAAACAAAGTATTTTTTTTATTATTTATTCAAAAGCTCTGCAACTGTATTTCTTGAAACAGAATGGTAATTAGCTTCTACATTTTTGAAGAGTTCTTTTGCCCAAATAAGATTTTCTGGTTTTTCAGCTAACGCTTTATAAATAGGAATAAGGTATTTTCTTCGACCAATTTTACTCAAGAAAGCAGCAATTTCTGGTCGGATTTCGGTAAAATCATTTTTGATTGCTAGCACAAACCATTCGTTCATTATTTCTGCATTCCCACATGTAGAAAAGCCTAAAAACTGATCGAGTTCTTTCATTTTTCGTTTACCAATTTCAGGATTTAAGGCGCGAATAAATGTTTGCCATTCTTGAACAATGTAATCTTTACGCTCAATTTTTGTCACAATCATTTTGCGATAACGTTTACCTTTTTTTCTGTAATATTTATAAGTGATAATTGGTGCAAACAAAACTTCGCCAGCATTGGTTTTTTCAGCCATTTCAGTCATCTTTTCCAATCTTGTAGAACTTAATTGTAAGCAATTTTTCGGCAATCCTTTTTTATAAATCCATTCTTCCGTATTGAATTGAATGTTGTTTTTTGAAAGTAATTCCTCATTCAAATAATTAACAAAAGTCTTTGAATTGATTGTTTTGAAGGCAAAGTGTTGAAAATATTTTTTGAGAAATATATCCATTTGTTTTCTTCCAACTTTTTCTTCTAATGTTTTTAGGAAAAATGCACCTTTTACGTATGCAATATCCGTCATTCCATCATCCGGATTTCTATTTTCCAAATCGAGGAATAACTTACTGTCATTCGGATATTTCGACTTTCTAATTTGGTCTAATTCATCTTCTAATTCTTGAAACTCAATAATTGCAAGGATGTCTGCAATTTCCTTTCCGTACAATTTTTCCATTATACGGTTTTCAAAATAAACAGTAAATCCTTCATTTAACCAGAAATCATTCCAAGTGTGATTCGTAACTAAATTCCCTGACCAAGAATGGGCAAGTTCATGAGCAATAACCGATACTAAACTTCGATCGCCCGCAATTATAGTTGGATTTACGAAAGTCAACATCGGATTTTCCATGCCACCAAACGGAAACGAGTAGGGTAGAATCAGCAAATCGTATTGATCCCATTGATACTTACCGTACAAACGTTCTGCAGTATGAAACATTCTGGGTAAATCTACAAACTCATTTTTTGAGGCGCTCATTAACTCAGGTTCGCAATAAACACCAGTGTTTTTACTGAATGCATGGTATTTCAAATCGCCAACAGCCAAAGCAATCAAGTAAGAAGGAATTGCCTTTTTCATTTCGAAATTATAAATGCCTTCACTATTTTTTTTCTTTTGATTTTTTGCACTCATTACCGCCATCAACTCTTCTGGAACCTTGACTTTTGCTGAATAAGTAATACGATTGGAAGGTGAATCTTGGGTTGGAATCCATGTTCGTGTGAGAATTGCTTGACCTTGCGTATATAGAAATGGGTGTTTTTTTGAGCTCGTGAGATTTGAATCCAGCCAATCTAGAGCTTCTGAATCTTTCGTTGTTTGATAATAAATATTTATTTGCGTCGTTTTTGAACTCACACTTACGAGTAAAGGTTGACCTAAAATCGAATCTTTATCCATATTACCAATCACAAAATCTGCTTCTCGTTCTTGATTCTTTTTACCAGTTGTAATCTTTTGAATTTGAAGTCCTTTGATGTCAAAAATTGCAGTATCACTTCCGAAGTTTTTCATCGTGTGACGTGCAACTCCATAAATTGTTTTGTTGTTGAAATTAACTTCTAATTCCAAATCTAAATGGGTGGTATGTATTTCCTTAATATTTGAATAACTATGATCATCATAGCTAGAATCAGCGAGTTGTTCTGTTTTGGTTGCAGGTGCTTTCGGAATCGTATCACAAGAAACAATGTAAAACGATAGAACGAGGATTAAAATTTTACTCAAAAAGTGCATCAATTGGATTTAAAATTAAGTACACCAAATCGTTCTTTATTGCCTAGAATAGAGTACATTAAAATTTCTTTATTCACTCTATCGACTTTGAACATTTTAGGAACAACAATCGACTTCAAATCTTTACGAGAAAACAAGTTTTTACGTTCAATTTTCCCATCAATTAAGTTCAAACTCGTAATTGCAGCAACATTTTTCCGTTTCGATAAATTAAACGAATAAACTCTTCTTAAATCTTGACGGAAATTACCTTCATCGTCGTAATTGCGTAGATTATCGTTGAAAATAAAGTTGATAGATTTTCCATCAGTAAAACTTGAATACGAGCTAAAAGGCCCACCGTCGTTAATTGAAACTTGCGATTTAGGAATTCTTTTTTGCCAATCAAAAGCACCCGTTTTACCAATTTTAAAGGCAATTATATCATCATAATAGTAATAAGTAACATTGGAGGACATGCCCGTTCGATTGTCATAATTTGCTCTTCTGTAAACGTAATATTGTTCCATTGAGCCGACAATTGAGCCATCTTCCAATACAAACATATCTCTCAAACGATAATTATAATATTGGTTTTGTAGGTTTGGATTAGTTCCAATTGTTGCTTGACGATCATATTGCTCATTATCCAACCAACTTTCCATCGCTATTTCTTTATCAAATGGAATTATGCCTTTAGATACAATGCTATCGTTTTTTGAATCGATAGTTATAATAAATACACCTAAAATCCCTTGTCGATTTCCTTTTCCATACAAGCCGGAAAGCGTACAGAAGCTACTATCATTTGAATTTAATTGCATGTCGTCAACCCGTAAACCATCTACGTCAATTGAAAATTCCTTAAGTTGATTATTATTGATTTTGTAAAGATGCAAAGCTTTGTAATTGTCAAAATCTCTTCCAAAAAGTCGATCATTTGGCTTTGTGTGTTCAGTTATACTTACCAAATAGTCACCTGAATTTGAAATATGTTGTTCGTTAATAGTGGTCAAATTACCATTGAAAGGCAAAGAATATTCACCAAATTGCAATTCCTTTAAATTTTCATCAATTACTTTATAACCATAAATGTCACTTATTTCTTTCCTTCCGGGTATTTCCCAAACGATTCCAATGTATTTTCGATTTTGAGATTGAATAATACTGAAATTAGGCTGTGCACCTAATTTGTTATTCGCGTAACTTGCAATTAAAATCGATGGTCCAGCGGCTTCTAAATTGTCATAATACGGTTGCATGTAAAGTGTCATCATACCGTTGCTTCTATCGGAAAGAAAAATAATCAGTTGATTTCCAAAATAATAAGCAGTTTCAAAATTTGCAATTCCAGTTTCTGCAACGAGTTTAATTCTTTTTTGCTGGAGAAAAGAAAGGTTTTCATTTTCAGAGATACGATAGGTGCCAAACGAACTTCCTGTCCATCTTAAACTGTAAAAATCATTTGTATTTTTAGGAAGAATGTCCATTAATGAACCTTGACTTCTTTCCAATTCTCCCCAAAATATTGGAAACTCTTTCTGCCCTAAAACAAGTATCTGTAATAGTAAAAAAAGGAGTAAAAGTAGTCGTTTCATTTGCTTTAGTTTACCAATTGTATTCCGAGGTAAGTTGTAGGTTTTATTTGTTTTAACTCTGTTTTTAATTGTTCACTCACTTCCAAAGTGTCGATAAACGCATGAACAGATTCCATTGTTACTTTTTCATTTTTACGCGTCAAACCTTTCAATGCTTCGTATGGTTTTTCAAATCCCTCACGTCTTAAAATTGTTTGAATTGCTTCGGCAACAACAGCCCAATTATTCTCCAAATCTTCCTCTAATTTGTCACAATTTAGTAATAATTTACTTAATCCGTTCAATGTAGAATGAAAAGCAATCAAAGTGTGTCCCATCGGCATTCCAACCGCGCGGAGAACTGTAGAATCTGTTAAGTCACGTTGTAATCTTGAAACAGGTAATTTTGCTGCTAAATGTTCAAAAAGTGCGTTGGCAATTCCAATGTTTCCTTCTGAATTTTCAAAATCAATTGGGTTTACTTTGTGTGGCATTGCTGAAGAGCCAATTTCTCCTTCTTTTAGTTTTTGTTTGAAATAATCCATTGAAATATAGGTCCACATATCGCGGTCTAAATCCAATAGAATCGTATTAATACGTTTTAGACAGTCAAAAAGTGCAGCTAAGTTATCGTAATGTTCGATTTGAGTAGTCGTTTGACTTCTATCTAAACCAAGATTTTTATTCACGAAATTGTTCGCAAATTCCACCCAATTGATTTCGGGAAAAGCGATATGATGCGCATTGAAATTTCCAGTTGCACCACCAAATTTTGCAGAAAAAGGTATCGCTAAAAGTTGTTTGCGTTGAACGGTTAAACGCTCTGAAAAAACTTGAATTTCTTTTCCTAAACGCGTTGGTGAAGCAGGCTGCCCGTGTGTTTTTGCTAACATCGGAATATCCTTCCATTCGTTTTGGAAATCTACCAATTTGGAAATAATTTCATCAAGCATTGGCAGATAAACTCTCAAAATTCCTTCTTTCAAAGAAAGTGGGATGGAGGTATTGTTAATATCTTGCGACGTTAAACCAAAATGTATAAATTCTAAATATTCCCCTAATCCTAAAGATTTCATTCGATCTTTTAAGAAATATTCAACAGCTTTCACATCGTGATTGGTGATTCTTTCCGAATCCTTAATCCATTGTGTATCAGTCATTGTGAAGTTTTGATAAATAGCTCTAAGCTCCTCTATTTTTAAAGTTGGAAACGAACTCAAAGCTTGAATTGGCATTTTTGTCAAAGCAATAAAATATTCGACTTCTACTTGAACTCGGTAACGAATCAATCCAAATTCAGAGAAAAATGGACTTAAAGATTTTGTTTTGGAAAAATAGCGACCGTCGATAGGTGAAATTGCTGTAAGAGGACTGAAATTCATATTTTTTAGAAAGATACAAAGTTAAGATTTTGAAAGGTAGAATAATAAATCTTTACTTAAAAGGTATTACTTTATTTCAACAATTCCATAACTACTTTCTTTTTATGACCAAAAAATGATTTATAAAAACAGATTTTAGTAATTAGTTAATAATTAACTAAAATATTAATATATAGCTATTTATAATTATTAATTTAAAGTATTAATTTATAATGAGCAGTTTTTGACATGAAATTTTGAAAAATAAACAATCATAGCTTTATGTTTGAATAAAAAAACCTGTAATTCTCTTGCATACTTTTTATTTCAGCAACAATGTGAAGTAGAAGTGAATATGAACTTTCAATTTATCACTTGATTTACAGGTTTTTATTTTATTTTGAATATTGTTTGTGTAAATGATCTTTGCTTTTAAAGCGTATTATTTATCAATTAATTGTTTCAACTTTTGATATTCTTCATTCGTAATTTCACCCGAAGCCAATCGTCTTTTTAATAGTTGAATTGGTGAGTTTTTCCTGAAGCGTCGTCCTGGAACATCATAAGGCGTTGCAAAAATCCAAAAAATAATTAATCCCCAAAACATCCACCAACCGAAGTGCATGCCGATAAAATTGTAGTTTTCGTAATACATAATTTTAATTTTTTAAGTGTGAACGTAAAAACCAAGCCATTTTTTCGTGTGTTTCCATAATTCCAGTAATGAAATCTATAGTTCCAAAATCAGTATTTGAAAGTGAAAAAGATTCAATATTCGCACGTAGATTGAAAATAATACTTTCATGATCTTGTAAAAGTTCTTTTATAAAACCCTTGCTATCATTCTTTTCTCTTGATTCCTCAGATAGTTGGGTTAATCTTAAGAAATCTTTTAAACTAGCTGGCGCATAGTGACCAATTGAACGGATTCGTTCCGCAATGCTGTCAATCAACACATCTAAATGTTTAAATTGTGATTCGAATAGTAAGTGGTTTTCATAAAAATCAGCATCTTCAATATTCCAATGTGCATTTTTCGTTTTCAAACATAATACTGATTCATCTGCCAAAATTTTAGATAATTCATTTGCAATTAAATAGCTGTCTTTTTCTGTTATTCCTATTTCTGTTTTCATTCTTTTGTAATTTTTTATTCTCCATTTTCTTCATCTAGTTCGTTGTGATCATCTCCACCCAAACTATAGTAATTGTTTTCTTCATCTTCATTCCCAATACTTTCTTCCTCATCATCTAATTCAGAACCAGGGACATCTAAACCACTGCCATATAAGTTATAGTGAGCGCTAGTTGGTTGTCGATTAAGATTTTCAAATTTGTTTTTTGAGCAATCTTCTGGATCTATGTCTTTTTCCTCCTTACTTACTGTATAAATATCTTCTGATTTACCATAATAAGGATATTCGATAACTTCATATTGCAAGGCTTTGTTATTCTTTGCTTTTTCCAAATGTGTTTTTGAATATTGAGCTATTAGGTCATTTAATGAATTGAAATAATCTAATAAATTTTGATTACTGATTTTTTCATCATCTAATTCCGATCTTATGGATGGGATTTCTTTAATGTATTTCGTTAATTCTGGAAATTCAAGGTAAATCCTATTTGTAATGTCTATAATCGATTGATTTAATGTTTGTTTTGATTTCATAGTCTAAATATTACTGAATTCTCTTAACTGATTTTGAACAAATTGATGACTTCCTCTATTAGAGTCTTTCCATTTACTAAAAAAAATAAACGGTGATTATAAAGTTTAACCACCGTTCCTTTTTTAATCTACTAAACTGTAGTAATAATCAACTTCTAATTCATTTTTCACATGCCAAATACCTGGCGTGTTCCAAGCAATGCGACCAGCTTCCTCTTTCTGATACCAAGAATCAACTGTTCCAGTTAAAGTAACCGTAGAGCCCGAAACTTCAACTTTTAAATCGCTATCATCAACAGACCAGCTTCTTGCAATAGCATTTTCGACATCTTTTCTTTCAATTGAATCATGATTTTCAGATTTAATTTTGATGTTATTTGTAACACCTTTAACTCCCATTAAGAAGTTTATTGCGTTTTTAGCTGCGTCTTTTTGATAATTCCAAGGTAATTCTCCCTCCAAAGTTACCCAGCCATCTTCAACAATAACAGTCACTTTATCCTTAGGAACTGACCAATTTGAGTTTAGGGCTGTTAAAACTTCATTTGCGATTTCAACATTTGTTTTAGACCAAAAATTTGGAAATTTTACTTCAATTTTTTCAACTAAAGCTCTCACACCAATCACTTTTTTTGTTGCATTTTCAGCTTCAATTTTCTTTGCATAACTATCAACGTTTCCTGTTAAAGTTACTACACCATCCTTTGCAGTAACACCTATTTCAGCTGCGTGTAATAGTGGTTCCCATTTAATAGCGTTTTGAACATCTTCTTGTAATTCTTGATTATTTTTCATTTTGTAATGATTTTAATTATGAATTTATTTTCATAACAGTGCAAAGTTGGATTGATTTAAGTGTTTAATACTTACATTATTGTTTAATCCAATTGTAAATTAAAACGTCAGAAAATCAGACAATTGAATACTCCGAATAAATCCGAATCACCAGACTAATTATTGCATTTAAAGTATTACCTGAAAGGCATAATAGATTTTGTAAGTAAATGATATGAATTAAGTGTTGTTATGATTTTTTTTTACAACCGCATAATCCAAAGCTATTTATAACTTTGTAGTAATGAATTATGCAGCAATAGATGTTGGGACAAATGCAGCGCGTTTATTGATTGGTGAAGTTGTTCACCAAGATGGTAAATCGTTTGTGAAAAAGGTTTCTTACACCCGAATTCCTTTGCGATTAGGGGAAGAAGTTTTTGAAGATGGAAAAATTTCTAAGAAAAAGGTTCAAGATTTTATCAATACCATCAAGGCTTTTGGTTTAATTGCTGATATTTTTGAAGTGAAAAGATTGCGTGCTGTAGCTACTTCTGCAATGCGTGAATCTAAAAACGGACAAAAAATCGTAGACAGAATCAAAGAGGAAACAGGAATAACTTTAGAGGTTATTTCGGGTGAAGTTGAAGCAGAATTGATTTTCGGAACGTTTTTCTTGCTCGAAATTGAAAAAGAAATGCCTTTCATCGTAATCGATGTGGGAGGTGGTAGTACAGAAGTTAGTGTCTTTGAAAAAGGGGAACGAATAGCTTCTAAATCTTTTGAGATTGGTACGATTCGCCTTTTGAAAGAAAAAGTAGATAAAAACATTTGGGCTGATATTCACGAATGGATGCAGCAACATGTTGATTTATCCGACCATCATCAATTATTCGGTACTGGAGGAAACATCAATAAAGCGCACAAAATCATTGGTATAAAAGATAATAAACCAATTCGTTTCAGTCAATTGGAAAATTTAAAACGCGATTTATCTGCACTAAGTTTGGATCAAAGAATGTCTAAATACCAATTAAAACCTGATAGGGCAGATGTAATTGTTCCTGCGCTAGAAATTTTCACTTACATTATGAAGGAGATGGGCGCAAACGAAATTATCGTTCCAAAAATCGGTTTGTCTGATGGAATGATTTACGCTATGTATAAAGAAGATTTAAAATAATAAAATGTCACAAAAACCAGCAATACCAAAAGGTACGAGGGATTTTTTACCTCAAGATGTTGCCAAAAGAAACTATATTTTCGACACCATAAAATCTGTCTTTCAATTGTATGGATTCTCACCAATTGAAACACCAAGTTTTGAGTTATCCTCCACTCTGATGGGGAAATATGGAGAAGAAGGAGATCGTTTGATTTTCAGGATATTGAATTCTGGAGATAAAATGAAAAAGGCAGATATTGAAGCATTACAAAATGATAATTTACCAAGATTTGCTAATTCATTAGCTGAAAAAGCGTTACGTTACGATTTAACAGTTCCTTTTGCACGTTTTGTGGTACAACACCAAAATGAATTATCTTTTCCATTTAAACGCTATCAAATTCAACTAGTTTGGCGAGCAGATCGTCCACAACACGGAAGATATCAGGAATTCTACCAATGTGACGCTGATGTAGTTGGAAGTGATTCTCTTTTGTATGAAGTAGAATTGATTCAGATTTTTGATGCTGTTTTAACAGATTTAAATCTTCCTGGCTTTACAATTCAAATGAATAATCGTAAGATACTTTCTGGAATTGCAGAAGTGAGTGGTGAATCAGAAAAATTGATTGATATTACTGTTGCGATTGATAAATTGGATAAAATAGGCGAGGAGGGAGTTGTGAAAGAATTGGCTGAAAAAGGTGTTTCTGCATCAGCAATCAAACGAATTCAACCTTTGTTTAGTTTATCGGGTTCAAACGATGAAAAAATTGCACTTTTGACTGAATTTCTAAAAGATTCTGAAATTGGTTTAAAAGGAATTGAAGAATTAAAAGTAGTCTTAAACCACATCAATCGAATAGGTTTACGACGCGGTGAATTGCTTGTTGATGTTACGCTTGCTCGTGGTTTAAATTATTATACAGGTGCCATTTTTGAAGTAAAAGCCAAAGGTGTTAAAATGGGAAGTATTTGTGGCGGTGGACGTTACGATGATTTAACTGGACTTTTTGGTTTGAAAGGCGTTTCTGGTGTTGGAATTTCATTTGGTGCCGATCGCATTTATGATGTACTTAATGAATTGAATTTATTTCCAACTGAAGTAACGAAAGGTTTGCCTGTTTTATTTATGAATTTTGGTGAAAAGGAAGCTGAAAAATGCTTGGATTTAGCAAATGAATTAAGAGCGAATAAAGTGGCATGTGAAGTGTATCCGAGTGCTGCGAAATTGCAAAAGCAAATGAAATATGCCAATGATAGAAATGTTCAATTTGTAATACTTATTGGCGAAAACGAGTTGAATACTAGTTCATTTGTTTTGAAAAACATGGAAACAGGCGAACAAACAACTTTGAAATTTGAGGAGCTTTCCTCCATCTATTCACTTTTAAAATAAAACAATGAAGAAAATTATTGGTTTAACTTTTTCAATCCTATTTTTAGCAGCTTGTGGTAGCAAAAAAGGTGCTTGGACAGAGGAAGAAAAGCAAAAAGCTATTCATTCTTTGGATAAACATAAAGCTGAAATTGCTGCTTTTGGTAAAGATAAACAGGCATTTATTGATTGTTATGTTGAGACTATGGAACATCGCTACGAAAATTTCGATGCAAGCACAGAAGCTGGTAGAAATTTAGTGGTAGTCGATTGCATTAAACCAATAGTTAAAGAAAGCATTGAGGAAACAAATCGAAATTTAAAATAAAAATTCAATTCAAAAAAAAAAGCCCAGTAAAACTGAGCTTTTGTAGCGAGACCGAGAGTTGAACTCGGGACCTTTGGGTTATGAATCCAACGCTCTAACCAACTGAGCTATCTCGCCATAAAATGTTTAATCTAACGCTCTAACCTCCGCCGCGGCGGATGAGCAATCTCGCCATAATTGAGGGTGCAAATATAATGAGATTTTTAAATTTCAAAAGGAATTGTTTTAAGATTTCAAAAAAAAATACCGTAAGATTCTAAACTTGCTGTATATCAGAGAGAAAAATAAAATCAATGCACCATTGTCAGCATAAATAGGCTTAACAAATCCAAAATTCCGTGCAAAAGTAAAAGGTAAGAAATTGAGTTTTTAGGTTTTTGGTAAACAATATAAGTTGCAAATAGCGGAATACTGGTATACGAAAACCAATAGGTTTGCTCCGTAAACCCAGCGAAATGAATGAATGTTATTACAATTGGAACTAGAAACTTAAACTTTAGCTTTTCAACGAAACTCCAGGTGAAAATGGAAATTATTAGTAGCACCACGTGAATTAACCTTAAACTATCTAGTACCAACGTTTCGGAGAAAATGGCTAAGTCTTTATCATCAAGAATAACGCTCCATAAAATTTGATTGGTCAATAACTTGAATAAAATGGCAAGGAAGTAAAAATAGAAATACCATTTTCTAAAAGTTAAAATATCGCGCCAGTTCCAAAATGCGAATTGAATTGCGATAATAATTAAGATAAAATCAAAAATTGGAAAAGGTAAAATAAATGAACCTTGATCCTTAAAAATTGAAAAACCGTAAGCTAGAAGTGTAAGAACAACAAGAAAGATGGTTCTTTTTTCGCGATTCATTTATTTACCTAAAGCCTCGTAAATGTAATCAAATGTAGATAAAATCACTGCTTGTCCATCAACAACGGCAACATCATGCTCAAAATGGGCGCTAGGTAATCCATCAGCAGTAGCAATTGTCCATTTATCGTCCAATGTAATTACTTTTTCAGTTCCCAAGTTAATCATTGGCTCAATTGCAATCGTTAAGCCATTTTGAATTCTTTTACCGCGTCCTCTTCTGCCAAAATTTGGAACTTGTGGTTCCTCGTGTAAATTTTTACCTAAACCATGTCCAACTAAGTCTCGCACAACTCCGTAACCGTGTTTTTCTGCATGTTGTTGAATGGCCCAGCCAATGTCCTCAACACGATTTGCTGTGTTGCACTGATCAATTCCAATGTATAAACATTCTTTTGTTACCTCACACAATTTTTTCACCTCTGGTCGAACTTCACCTATTTCAAAAGTATAAGCGTGATCTCCATAGTATCCTTTATAAAAAGACCCACAATCAACAGAAACGATATCTCCTTCTTTAAACGGTCTATCGGTTGGTAAACCATGAACAACTTGCTCATTTACAGAAATTAAAAGAGTACTTGGACAACCATATAAACCTAAAAATCCTGGAACTGCATTTTGCGAACGAATATAAGCTTCTGCCATTGTATCCAATTCTTTTGGAGTTGTGCCCGGATGCATTTTTTTAGCAACTAAACCTAAAGTACGACTAACAATTTGAGCTGCTTCACGCATGATAGCAATCTCTTCTGAAGTTTTATAACGAATCATGAATTTTCCCAAAAGTGACATAGAGCGCAAATGTAGTCATTCCAAATGAATTTTTAAGATGACAAAATCAAGTAGATATTGAATTTTATTGATAAAAACATTAATTCTTTTTTTTGATTTTTTAACTTTTATTCTATCTTTGAAAAAAATAGAAAGATGAAAAAAGTATTAATGATGGTTGCAGCGGTTGCTTTTTTAGTGGCATGTAACGGCAGTAAAAAAGGAGCTTGGTCTGATGAAGATAAACAAAAAGCTAAAGATGAAGTGAAAAAAGTTGAAGCATCTTTAGATGTTTTAGGTGACAAAAAACAAGCTTATGTTGATTGTTACTTAGAGAAAATTGAAGACAATTACGAAAATTTTGATGCTGCAAACAAAGATCAAAAAGGATGTGAAAAACACGCTATGGATTGTGTTCAAGATATTTTTGCAGGAAAATAATTAACAAAATCATAAATTTCAAAAAGACCGATTCATAAGACTCGGTCTTTTTTATTTGTTCTTATATTTTTTAATAATATGATTGAAAATCAACAGTTTGAACGCGTTAACTTAAATAATAAATCTCTTCTTGCAACAAACTATGAGAATTGTCAATTCAATAATTGTGATTTCTCAAATGGGAATTTATATGACTTCAAATTTGAAGATTGTGATTTCTTTGAATGCAATTTCAGTTTGGCTCATTTACCAGGAACAGCCTTTAGAAATGTAAATTTTAAAGATTGCAAAATGCTAGGGTTACGCTTTGACGACTGTGCTGCTTTTGGTTTAGCTTTTTCATTTGAAAATTGCACACTTAATCATTCATCATTTTACAAGTTAAAAATTAAGCAGACTAAATTTTTGAATTGTTCTTTGGAAGCCGTTGATTTTACAGAAACGGATTTAACACAGTCGAATTTTGCGAAATCTAATTTGAAAGATGCTGTTTTTGAGCGAAGTAACTTAGAGAAGTGTGATTTTAGAAATGCATTAAGTTATTCTTTCGACCCAGAATTAAATCGGATTAAAAAAGCTAAATTTTCTCGAGATGCAGTCATCGGTTTATTGGCGAAATATCCAATTGAAATCGAATAGAATTAACCAATCAATATTTTTTGAAGCTCTAAACAAGTATTCCAGTTTCTTGTAGTGGCAAGGTTTTTAAGTTTTTTCTCAATGAAATTATTACTCAATTTTGTGGTGCCATAACCTGTTGGTAAATAGAGATAAACAGCTTTTCCTTGACAAAATAACTGTTCACTTTCCGAACATTTATCATGTAGATGTGGAATTAAATTCTTGTCTAATTCGCTTTCTAAAAATGTGACATGCACAAATTTAGTGTCAAAATTGGATTGTTTCACAAACGGATTTTCATCTACAATTTTATCAAATTCCTCTTCTTTAAATACAAGAACTGGAACGTTTAAATTGAAATTCTTTTCAATCCCATCCTTTATTTTAGAAGCTATTTCAACAGGATTATTCAATTTACTTTCGAAGCAAATATTTCCACTTTGTATGTACGTACTAATAGATTGAAAACCAAACTCCTCCATACTTATTCTTAAAGCATCCATTTTAATTAGATTCTTTCCACTAACATTAATTCCACGTAGGATTGCTACATATTTCATAGTTCATTTTTTGTTCTAAAGACAATCAATCTGTCTGTAATTAACTCCAATTCTAAATTGAACTTCTCAGCTATATATTCCATTGTTTTCTTGCGATAAATAATAACATGGGTAATATCCAAGCGATAGTGCCACGTTTCAAAGTCAATTTCATTGGCATACAAAAGTGTCATCACAATCAAACGTCCATTTTTATTGAGCATTTTCGATAATTGAATCAATTCCTTGTTGGGTTGCTGAAAATGTTCCCAAACTTCAGAACAAACAATATAATCATACTTGGAATTTAAACGTTCCTCAATAGGTTCAAAGTACAAATCGTATTGCGTAATTGAAAATTGATTGTCAGTTAGTATTTTCGATATCACTGGACCTGTTCCAGCGCCAAAATCTAATCCTTTGTCACTTGCTTTTTGATGCTGAAGTACAAATTCGGTTACTGGTGATACAAAGTTCTGATAACCAATATTATTCACATCATTGTTGTGTTTTTCGTAGTGTTTTTTTTCTTCTTCAGGAAATATATAAAGTTGCTCGTCCTTCACTATAGCGAAACAAGTTGAACAGTCGTAAAACTGAGTATTTTTCTTTAGTTTCAATTTAGAATCACAAAGTGGACAGTTCATAATTTGGTTTGAGTTGCTTTCAAAAATAGAGAATAAATTTCTCAAACGCTTCCTTTTTACAAGAACGAAAGCTATACCTTAATAATTTCTTTTACTTTTGCCACATGCGACTTGTTAAACAAATTCCACACGATCGATATTTAATTCAAATTCATCAATATAACGGAAAATATATCCTTAAAATTGAATTGGCACAATTTGAACAATTGTTTAAAATCAGTGAAATGGATCTTTCTAGCCTAGAAGATTTAGAAAAAATGATTCAAGGTGAATTTCTTTCCAATTGTTTGAAACGCTTTGTGGAAATGCGTACAGATTGGCAGGAAGCATTCAATAAATTACAAAATCAAGCTTTATAGTATGAAAAAAATTATTTCTCTGTTAGTAATTCCAACAGCAATTTTATTTTCTTGTAGTTCAAAAGAAGAGGTTAAAAAAGACTCTACCCCAAAAGTTCAAGCTCGTGATATGAATGGATTGGTCATTGCTTATTACAGTAATGATAGTATTAAAGAGCAATTCGAATTTTACAAACGCGAAGATGCTGCAGTGACTAAAAAACAAAAAGCATTTCAGGCAGAAGTACAACGCCGTACAACAGAATATCAAAACTTTTTGCAGCGTAAAGACCAAGAGGCTAGAGGTGGTTTGTTGTCTCAAAATGAAATTGCTCAAGCTCAACAAAAAGCACAACAAATGGAAGCTTCTATAATGCAATATCAACAAACTGAAGGCGCTCGTTTGGAGGAAGAAACCTTGAAAAAACTGGAAGATATTAGTAAGAAAATTGAAGCACTTGGTAAAAAATACTGTGAGAAACATAAGATTGATATTTTATTAATTCATGGTGAGGGTGGACAATTGAATTATATAAATCCTTCTATGGATGTGACCACTGAGTTCATTAACTTCCTGAATGAAAATCAAAAACAGATTGAAAAAGATTTAAAATAATGTTAATAGCCCTTCAAAAGCAAAAAGAAAATATTGCTGAGTATTTATTGTATATGTTTCAAATTGAGGAGATTATACGAACTTTTCAATTAGATTTAGATAAAATCATGTCTAATTTTGTTGAGCCAAGTATTCCCAATATTTCTTATTTGAATCAATACCGTGAATGGTACGCGGATTTAATCAAGCAAATGAAAGTGCGTGGACTTGAAAAAGAAGGTCATACTGAAACTGTGAATGAGGTTATTATGGAGTTGGTTTATTTACATAATACTTTGCTTACAATTGTAAATGACGAGAAATACAAAACCTTAGTTGAACATGCTGCAGAATACTTAAATGAATTCAAAGGAAAAGCAAATATGACACAACGCAACGATATCGAGGTTTTGTTGCATGCGATGTATATGAAATTGCAATTGAAAATACGCAAACAAGAAATCAGCGCTGAAACTGAAGAGGCAATGGACAAACTTCGCATTCAACTTGCATATTTAGCACGTGAATATAGCCGAATGAAAAGCGGTAATTGGAGCTTCGGACAGAATTAAGATTTTTATCAGGTATTCTCTACTTCTAAAAACAAAAATCAAACTTTAAATAAGTTCAAATTATATGACTTTAGCTTATCAAAGTCGTTTCCAAATCATTTGATTTTAAGCCTTTAAAAAACGAATAAGGATTTTTTTTCATTTCCTTCATTATCTTTATTGCTTATTGATTTTTATACAAATCTAACTTATGGAACGTCGCAAAGTATTACGCTTATTTCTAGTTTCTTCGGTAGCCGCAGTTATAGCTCCAAAATTAACTTTTGGTCAAATTCCAGTATATAAGAATTTAGATTTTTCAAGTTTAGATTTTGGTGCAGATTTCAAATGGGGTGTAGCAACAGCGGCGTATCAAATTGAAGGTGCACATAATTTAGACGGTAAATCAGCTTCAATTTGGGATACCTTTTCTCATGAAAAAGGTACTATAAAAACGGGAGAAAATGGCGATGTAGCATGTGACTTTTACCACAGCTTTGAACAAGATTTGGATTTGTTGAAGTCCTTGAATATGACTGTTTTTCGATTCAGTATTGCATGGAGTAGGATTTTACCAAATGGGGTAGGGGCACCCAATCAAAAAGGAATTGATTTTTATCATCGAGTAATAGATGCTTGTTTAGAACGAGGGCTTGAACCTTGGCTGACTTTATATCATTGGGATTTACCACAAGTTCTTCAAGATCAAGGTGGATGGATGAATCGTGCCTCGGTTTCCTGGTTTTCAGAATACGTTGAATTTATATCAAAAACTTATGGTGATAAGGTAAAGAATTGGATGGTTTTCAATGAACCTTCTGCTTTCACTGCTTTAGGTTATCTCATTGGTTATCATGCGCCTGGACTAAAAGGGTTTAGACATTATTTACCAACAGTTCATCATGTTTGTTTATGTCAAGCTGAAGGTGGAAGAATAATTCGCAAAAACGTAATTAATGCAAACATTGGAACTACTTTTTCTTGTTCACATGTGGATGTATTTAAAAGTGAAAAACGTGACGGGAAATCTGCAAAGCGTTGGGATGTATTACTAAATCGATTATTCATTGAACCGGCTTTGGGTATGGGATATCCAACCGCAAGTTTTCCAATTTTACGCAAACTTGAAAAGTACATTTTACCTGGAGATTTAGAAAAATTAAAATTTGACTTTGATTTTATAGGTGTTCAAAATTACACACGTGAAGTAGTTAAAAAAATGGGAATAATTCCAATAATGAAAGGATTGGAAGTATCACCTAAAAAGCGAAATGTAAATGAAATAACAGATATGGGTTGGGAAGTTTACCCTGAAGGAATTTATCAAATCATTAAACAATTCGCTGCTTATCCTAACGTGAAAAAAGTCTTTGTAACCGAGAATGGATGTGCTTTTCCTGATGAAATCATTGATGGAAAAGTAAATGATACCAAACGAATTGATTATTACCAACGCTATTTAAAACAGGTGCTTCGAGCAAAAGAAGAAGGCGTAAATATTGGAGGTTATTTCAGTTGGACGTTGTTAGATAATTTTGAATGGAGTGAAGGCTATAAACCTAGGTTTGGCTTAGTTTACGTTGATTTCAAAACTCAAAAAAGAACAATAAAAAATAGTGGATATTGGTTTAAAGATTTTTTGGAGAAAAGATAAAAACAAGTCTTTTAAAAGTAAATCCTTGTATCCAAAAGAGAATTCACCTAGCTAAATTATTCCGAAATACTTAAATCACAACTTCACCATTCGAACTAACTTATTCCTTTGATTATCTTTAATTTGGATTTGATAAATTCCAGAATTAAAATTCTCGCCATCTATTTTTAAATTGTTTAAGCCGTTTAATGTTTGGTAATCTTTTGACTGTAAAAGTTTCCCGTCTTCTGATAAAACTTTAACCGTAATTTTTCCTTGTTTAGCAGCGTTATATTGAACTGTAATTTCCTTTTCAAATGGATTTGGGTAAGCACCAATCCAAACCAAAGAATTGTTAAGATTTGTAACGTTAATTGTTGGGTCAATCATTGGTGCTTGCTCACAATTAGAATGATTTCTTGAAGACGCAGCACTTGAACTATTTAAGAATCGTTCTCCTGAGTTAACATGAAATTTATTTCCTAAAGTAACATTCGTAGTAGGGGTAGTAATATTCTCATTTAACCAATAATCACCTTGAACACGTTGTTGGTTGATATCTAAAACTAAGTACCCTTTTTTAGATAAATCCGACCACTTGATATGCGGATTAGCAGCTGATATAAATGCAGAAGGAAAACCAATTGGAGAACTTGAACTCGTTACACTTGTGATTACATATTCAACGCCAGCACTACCTGAACCAGTTGATGAATTATAGCCTGTGTGCGGTAAATCATTAGCCCATGAAGTGTGAATGTCTCCGGTTAAAACCACCAAATTTTGAATATTGTTATCTAAAATGTGATTATACAATTTCGTTCTTTCTGCAGGATAACCATCCCATTGGTCAGTGTTTAATGTTACACCAAATGCTTTTAGAGGAGCCATCATCACTTGTTGACCTAAAATGTTCCATTGAGCAGGGCTACTTCCTAGTTCAGTTGTCAACCAATTATATTGATCTAATCCTAAAATCGTTCGGTCAGGACTATTTGTCTCAGGATCTGTTGCATTAATTTGTTCCTCTCTACCTTCTAAACGAGTATCAAGCATGTATAAATTTAATAAATTTCCATAAGTGATTTTTCGGTAAAGTCTAGTTGAATCATCACTTTGTTCGCGTACAGGCATCCATTCAAAATAAGCTTGTTTTCCACTTGATTTACGAGCTGACCAAATTCCTTCAGTTCCTTCTGTATGATTTTCAGCCCCATTCATCCAAGAATTATTTGCCGTTTCATGATCATCCCAAACAGTAATAAATGCGTATTGCTGGTGAACATTTCTTAAATCTTTATCTAAACGATAATGAGAATAACGAGTTCTATAATCGCTTAAAGTAACAATTTCATTTGCAGGTTCAGCTAATCTTCCATCAACACCAGCAGCAGCAACATATTCATAAATGTAATCACCCAAGTGGATAACTGCATCAATGTCATTTCTTTCAACAATTGAAGCATAAGCATTGAAATAACCGTTTTCATAATCAGAACAAGAAACAACTGCGAATCTTACACTATCGGCATTTGTTGATGGAGCCGTTTTCATTCTCCCAACTAATGAATTTGTTCCGTCATAAGTAAAATCGTAGTAATAACAAGTTTTAGGATTTAAGCCTATCACATCAACTTTTACTGTATAATCTCTTAGTGATGATGTTATTGTTGAACCAGTTGCTACTATGTTATTCATAGCTATATCACTTGCTACTCTCCAATTAACATTTAAAACTTCTCCAGGTTGTGTTGGTGAGTTTGGCGTAATTCTTGTCCAAATAATTATGCGGTCTGAAAGAGGATCGCCTGCTGCAACACCATGATAAAAAGGAGCTAATTGAGGAATTAAACCGCTTCGAACATTGTATTCATTTTGACTAAAAAGAGGTTGAAAACCAAGAATTACAAGAGCAAAAAATAGTAGGTTATTGTTCATTTTCAGTTTTTTAATTTTAGCACAAATTAAGTTTAAATATTTTCTTTAAATTGATTTAGAAAATGAATATTAAATTAATTGTTTGTTTCTAAAATCTGAACAAAACTTCTTTTATGAGATTAATAAAAAGAATTAATTTCTATACGATTTAGAGTTCATTGGTTTTTTACTTTTCAAAACGTTAAATCCAACATTTAGACCTGCATAACCGCCACCTTTTTGAGATGAATAAAATACGTTTACCGGAATATTTAATGAACCTGCTCTAAATGTTCGACCTGCAGCAAAAACAAAGGTTGTATTTATAGATTTAGTACCTCGTTTATCCAGAATAGTTTCATTTTTGTAGTCTGCATTAAATTCGGTTGCTTCTGGCATTATGAAATAACCATTTGTATTGTATTGTGGATCATCTCTAAAGTTTTCGTAAGCATAATCTTGCCAATCATTTTCTGAAAAGTATTGATTATCAGTTCCGAATAAGTTTTCTGTATCAAAGAAACCTGAACTTGTTGATTTCACACTAAAACCAGGACCAAAAGCAAATTCCCAACCACTTTTTCCGAATCGAAATCCATTCATAATTGTTAAAGATGGAATAAATTGACCTTGTTCCAAACCTGAAACATTTACAATTCCTTCAACAAGGGCAGAGAAGTTTTCAGTCCCTACATATTGACCCTCTATTTGGTAACCAATCATCGAAACAACAGGTAAAATACCTAATCCACCTTGATCTGTAGAACGCATAGCAAATTCATTCACACTTCCAGTTAAGAAAGCAGCTCCAATTCGAGGTCCAGAATTGTTGACTTTTCCAACATTATTTGATGTAATCAGTTCATTTTTAAATGCCAAGCGATCCAATAACACTTTGTCAACTGGAACCAAAAGCATTTCTTTAATTACAATCTCAATCATGCGTTGAATTTCTAATTCTTGATTGTCAAACTCCTTCACATTTGATTTGTAAATTGTTTGACTTTTCACATCAACAATTTTTATAGTTAAGGCGATTTTATTTCCTAAACCATCGATACTTCCGCACATAATATAATCAACTTTCAATTCTGTTCCTAATTTTGCTAAACAATTTTGTCCATAACACAAGGTTCTGAATTCTTCTTTAGCTTTTAGAACATCTGCCATGTCAAATTCGTCATACACCTTGTGTTTATTGATTTTGATTAATTCCAAGCGCATCATTTTCGCAGCTGTTTCTTGTTTAATCCCGACAGCATTCACATTTGGATTTGCAACAGCAATTGAAGGTAAACTCTCATTTTGTGCATTAACAGTTCCTAGATTCATTAGGATTGCTAAAAAGATAAATTTTGTTTTCATAGTTTTTAATTTTATGGACAAATATTTCTCTTTTAATTGCTTAACTAAAAATTGATTTAACCAAGCACTAATCAGTAAAATGCGATTTTTGTAGAATATAAAAACTTAAATTGAATGATATATTTGAAAAACGTATTTTTCACAAGTTAACTTTTATTTAGTTGTGATTATCGCAAATAAAATTTAAGTAAATAGCGATATTTTGCGGATTTAAAGTTGTAATATATGAATATCACAATTTACAAACAACTTTGAGTACGAGTATTCAATTGCTTGTCTTGTTAAAAATGCAAATCTGCATCAATTTTTTTACGAAATGAATGAATCATTTTTTCAAACTCAAAGAAATAATTATTTCTTTCTTTTTCATTTATAACACTAATTAAACTCGAGTTGGCAAGTTGTTTATCGATGATTTGTTTGGTATCTCCTACGTAATCAGCATCACTTGTATGCAAATAGTTCATGACATTATGTGTCAAGTAAATTCCTGTTTCCTCTTTGCTAGTATAGTAAAATGTTGCGTCAGAATTAATGGTTTCGTTTAAGTACATTTGAAACTCATTTCCTGAACTTGGAGCTTGAGTACCAAAAATAAACTTCTTACCTAAGGTAGATTGTTCGCGTAAATGCTGTGCCATTAACAAGGCTCTATCACAAAGAAACAATGCATATTCAGGGTCTTCAAACATGTGTGCCTTGTAGTAATAGAAAATTTGACGCATAAATCCACGCATTAATTCTGGGTCGAAAATTTCAACAGATGGAATAGAATTATAAAGTTGAAGTATTTCTTTTCCTAATTCAAAAGCACGTTCAGTTGTTTTATCGTGTTTGAAAAGTTGATTTTTATAATCAACAATTTGTAAATGGGTTTTAGCCCAAAAAAACAAACGAAATCGCACTAACTGTGGAAAATTTAAAAGCTGAAAAAAGTGGGTATTGTTAACAGATAGAATAATTTGAGGGTCACTCAGATTATTTAATTTATCGATTGATTTCAAAATACCTTCCAAATAACTTTTTAAGCTAAAATCATAGGTATTTAAAGGTGAGTAATTAAAAGTTACGCTTCCTTTAGAAAGTGAACTAAGAGCATCCAACGAAATATCGAAGTGTTTTGCTAAACGTTGCGCTTCTTGAATACTTAAAATTGTTTCTCCACGATACCTTCTATAAACTGCATCTGGACTTAAATGAAGAATATCAGCTAGAACGTTTCCAAGTGATTCTGTACTTGAAATTCGTTCTTTAATAAGTCTAAAAATTTCTGTTTGAATATCTTGTTTCATTCAATTAAAACTTGTAAAACCAAGAACACATTGGAATAGGGAAGGAGTAGCGTTCTCCATCTGTTGAACCGATAACGCCTGTCAAAGAAATCTGAAAAGCTTTATCTTCTGATTTTTGAAATCGCATTCCAGGCATTAAAATTAAATTGGTTGATTTAGTTTTATTGTTTACAATTGATGTATAAGATGGCATACCTTGATTATTATAAACATAGTTTTGATATTGATTTGTTTGATTTCCAAATAAAATCATCGAATCAAAAATAAAACTTGCTTTTGATCCAACAGATACAATTCCACCTAATCCAATTATTGGTGCATTTCCAATAGGTTTTCTCGCTTCTGGCAAGTTAAAATTGAACGTTGGATTTCCTGGGTTTGAAGGGTCTTGAATAGCTGGGTAATTGCCTTCTACATAAAAGCCTGAATTAAAAATATTAACCTTTGCATATGAATATCCAACAGAAAACGTTAAATTTTTTTTTCTATCTCCAAGTGTAATCATTCCCCAGTGTAAGCCACCATAACCTCGACCTTGATTAAGATAACCTGTTGAACCTAATAGTGTTCCAAATCCGAAATTAATTTTTTCATAATTTGTTGGTATTGAATATTTAAGCGCTAAAACAATTGGACTCGCAATCCAAGTTGTGATTACTCCAACAGAAAAATTCTTTGAAACAGCAAAATGAACTTCCGGACCAAAAAGATTGATTAATGCATAATTTTCACCTTTTTCTATTGGAAAAGAATTAGTTGTAAATTGGTAACGTGTGGTAAATGGACCTCTAGCTCTATATTCTCCATTAACAACATCTTTTGAAACGTCTATTTTTTTAATTGATCTGATGTCTGATTTCGGAACATAAATTTTGCCTAAAGTTTCTGTTTGAATTAGGACTTCACGACCATCGTCACTTATGATTTTTCCAATCATTTCATTTCCATTATTTCGAATAATGACATACGTATTTGTATCTATTTCAGCTGATTGAGTAACTTGAGCTTTAACTGATTGGTTTGCTATAAATCCAAAAACTAGAATTAAAAGTGAGAGTATTTTTTTCATTTTATTAATTTTATAATGCAAATGTAGTAAGATTTCAAGCATTTTGATTTTTGGTTAAAGCAATAATCGATTTGTTGTTTATTACTATTAATTCCTCTATTTGAAATCCTGCCGTTCGCAATTTAACACTACTTATTTAAAGATGCTAATCTAATAGCTTGTCGAAGTGTAGCAATTCTGTTTTTCGCAATTAATAAGCATTATTTACCTCCGTTCGCAATTCGCAATTCTTCCGTTCGCAACTAATAAGCATTATCTACTTCCGTTTGCAATTCGCAATTCCGTTGTTCGCAATTAATAAGCATTCTGTACTTCCGTTCGCAATTCGCAATTATACCGTTCGCAATTCTATCTCCGCCGCGGCGGACGCAATTATCTTTTCCACCTAAAATAATTTTTCTCCTGTACCGGTCGATTTTCTTCAACTTCTGTCAAAGGTTTACAGAGTAGGAGAGAGGCTTGACAATCAGAAGGTAGTTTTTGATACAATCCAGTTCCTTCTGTTTTCCACGCAATCATTTCGTCGCTCACTTGCTTGATAATCATCGCAGGATTTCCTACAACTAAGCTGCGCTCAGGAATTTCCATATTTGCAGGTACAAAACAGAGCGCTCCGATTATTGATTCTTTACCAATTTTCACATCGTCCATAATTACAGCATTCATACCGATAAGGCAATTTTCTCCTAAAGTTCCGCCGTGGATAATGGCACCATGACCAACGTGTGTACCTTTTTTCAAATGAACAGTTGTACCAGGAAACATGTGAATCGTGCAGTTTTCTTGCACATTGCAACCATCTTCGATAATAATTTGTCCCCAATCACCACGAATTGCGGCACCAGGACCGATATAAACATTTTCTCCAATGATCACATTTCCAGTCACAGAAGCTTGTGGATGCACAAAACTCGAAGGTTTTACAACTGGAATAAAGCCGTTAAATGAATAAATTGCCATATATTATGTTAAATAGAATGAGAATTAGTTATTTGAATCTTTAAATTTGGCTAAAATTACAATTATGAAAAAGATTTTCTTGTTATTCGCTTTAATATTCATAGGATTTACTTCTAAAGCACAAAAAAGATTGTCAAATGAGGAGTTCAAAACTATAATGAAAGAAAAAGGTGCTCAAATTTTGGATGTACGTACAGCTAAAGAAGTTGCCGAAGGAAAAATTGAAGGTTCAATAAATATCGATTATTTCTCACCAAAGTTCTTAGAGAATGCTTCAAAGTTCGACAAAAGCAAACCAGTGTTGATCTACTGTGCAGCTGGTGGTAGAAGTTTGTCCGCAGCCAAAGATTTGAAAAAAGCCGGTTTCAAAAAAGTGTACGATCTACAAACCGGCTTCGATGGTTGGAAAGAGTAGAGCTAAATTCTTATGTAAGCAACTGTTTTTATAGGTCCTTTTTATTAATTCAAATAAACACAATAGGATTAGTTTAATTAGAGCAATTGGGTTTGTTGGATTATTCTATTTAACATAATATTAATTATAATACACATAAATTTGCATTTTTTTTACTTCATATTAAACTAAGACTCCAAAAATTAACCTTTCTATTATCTTTGTAGAAAAAACGAATTAAATGGCTTTAAAATGTGGAATTGTTGGATTACCAAACGTAGGGAAATCAACTTTATTTAACTGTTTGTCGAATGCGAAAGCGCAGTCTGCAAACTTTCCTTTTTGTACGATTGAACCCAACATCGGAACGATTTCTGTGCCCGATCCAAGATTAGAGAAATTAGAAGTACTTGTGAATCCAGAGCGTGTAATGCCAACTACAATGGAGATTGTGGACATCGCAGGTTTAGTGAAAGGTGCTTCAAAAGGTGAAGGTCTTGGGAATCAATTCTTAGCGAATATTCGCGAAACGGATGCAATTTTGCACGTTTTACGTTGCTTCGACGATGGAAACATTATTCACGTTGATGGAAGCGTAAACCCAATTCGCGACAAAGAAATCATCGATATCGAATTGCAATTGAAAGACCTAGATACTATCGAGAAGAAAATTGCAAGTTTGGCTCGCGTTCTAAAATCTGGAGATAAAGATGCAATTAAAGAAAATGAACTGTCATTAAAAATCAAAGAAGGTTTAGAAAAAGGAGTTTCTGCACGTGGTCTTGATTTCACGCAAGAAGAAAGAGATATCATCCATAGATTTAATTTAATCACCTCGAAACCAGTAATGTACGTTTGTAACGTGGATGAAGACTCTGTAAAAACTGGAAATCACTATGTTGATGAAGTGAAAGCTGCTGTTGCGCACGAAAACGCTGAAGTTTTAGTAATCGGTGCGAAAATCGAGGCAGACATCACTGAATTAGAGACGTACGACGAGCGTAAAATGTTCTTAGATGAATTAGGTTTGGACGAGCCAGGAGTAAATCGCTTGATTCGTTCAGCTTATTACTTATTGAATTTATACACCTATTTTACTGCTGGTGTAAAAGAAGTGCGTGCGTGGACAATTCGCAAAGGAATGACTGCACCTCAAGCGGCAGGTGTAATTCATACTGATTTCGAAAAAGGATTCATTCGTGCAGAAGTAATGAAATATAACGATTTTACAACATACGGTTCTGAAGCAGCTGTGAAAGAAGCTGGAAAATTCAAAGTTGAAGGAAAAGAATACGTTGTGGAAGATGGTGATATTATGCACTTTAGGTTTAACGTTTAACAAATAATTACGAACTAACATTGATTTTTTTCTCCCTTGAGGGAGGTAAGGAGGGTGACCAATTACAAAAGGTATCCCCCTCACCCACCCCTTCAAAGTGGCCGTATTAAAAATCCTTTAACTAACATTAATATTTTTCAAATATGATAGCAGCAAATAACCCCGCATTAAAATCTTGGGTCGCAGTGCCTGAAAATAGTGATTTTTCGATTCAAAATTTACCTTTTGGCATTTTCAAAACAGCTAATTTAACACCTCGTGTTGGCGTGCGAATTGGTGATAGTGTTTTGGATTTAAAAACTTTATTTATCTTAGGATATTTAGAAAATTTACCTTTCGAAATAGGTGATTTCGATTGTGAATACTTGAATCCGATGATGAAAAAAGGAAAGTTTGCGGTGCGTCAATTGCGCAACCGCATTTCAAAATTATTGGATGTAGATTTTACTGATTTACAAAAAAATCAACATCACGTTGACCAAGTGCTAATTGATGCAAATAGTGTTCAAATGTGTATGCCGGTTCAAATTGGCGATTATACCGATTTCTATTCGAGCAAAGAACACGCAACAAACGTTGGAATTATGTTCCGTGACCCTGCAAATGCCTTGTTGCCGAACTGGTTGTGGATTCCTGTTGGTTACCACGGTCGTGCTTCTTCTGTGATTCTTTCTGGACAAGACATTCACCGTCCAAAAGGTCAAATTAAACCTAATGACAACGAAGATCCAATTTTCGCTCCTTCGCGACAAATTGATTTTGAGTTGGAAATGGGATTCATTACATTCGATGGAAAACCGCTTGGAGACTCGATTTCAACAGCTGAAGCAGATGAGTATATTTTTGGTTTGTGTTTGTTCAATGATTGGTCGGCACGTGATATTCAAAAATGGGAATATGTTCCTCTTGGACCTTTCTTAGCGAAAAACTTTGCATCATCGATATCAGCTTGGATTGTGACTTTGGACGCCCTACAACCTTATGCAGTTGAAACCCCAAATCAAGAGCCGAAAGTACTTTCTTACTTGGAATTTGAAGGCAAAAAATCATACGACATCAATTTACAAGTGGCCATTCAACCTGAAAATTCGGATGAAACAGTCATTTCTAACTCCAATTTCAAGTACATGTATTGGAATATGGCACAACAATTAGCGCATCATACTGTAAATGGTTGTAATATCAGAACAGGAGATTTAATGGGCTCTGGAACTATTTCAGGACCAACTGAAGATTCTTATGGCTCAATGTTGGAATTGTGTTGGAAAGGAACGAAACCTTTAAAAATGAATGATGGAACAGAGCGTCGATTTATTTTAGATGGAGACACAGTTATCATGCGAGGTCATTGTGAAGCAAACGGTGTTCGTATTGGATTTGGAGAAGTGAAAGCAAAACTTTTAGCGGCGAAATAATATGTTAGAATATAAACCTGAACTTAAAATTGATTTAGAGCAAGAGCGCAATGAAATTCTAAATGCATTTAAAGGTTTATTACGTGCATTGAAAAATAGAACACGAGAAGATACAAGCTTGATTCGCAAAGCTTTTGACATGGCTTTGGAGGCTCACAAAGATATGCGTCGTAAATCGGGTGAACCATACATTTACCATCCAATTGCTGTTGCTAGAATTTGCGCAGAAGAAATGGGATTAGGAGCTACAGCTGTCGTATGTGCACTTTTACACGATACAGTTGAAGACACACACATCACTTTAGAAGATGTTGAAGATTTATTCGGTCCAAGAGTACGATTGATTATTGATGGATTGACCAAAATCCCTGAAGTATTCGATGAAAACGCTTCCATTCAAGCGGAAAATTTCCGTAAGATGATTTTGACCATTTCAGATGATTTACGTGTGGTCTTAATTAAGTTGGCTGATCGTTTGCACAACATGCGTACACTCGGCAGTATGCGTGCTGACAAACAATTGAAAATTGCATCTGAAACCAAATTTTTATACGCTCCCCTCGCCCATCGTTTGGGATTATATTCCATTAAAACAGAATTAGAGGATTTATCAATGATGTATTGTGAACCAGAGGTTTACAGAGATATTGAAACAAAATTAAAAAGTACAGCTGACGTTCGTAATCGTTTCATCCGTCGATTTATGGCACCCATTCGTGAGACACTTTTACACGAAGGATATATTTTTGACATCAAAGCTAGGACGAAATCTATTTCTTCGATTTGGCGAAAAATGCAAACAAAGGCGATTCCTTTCGAAGAAGTTTTTGATGTCTTTGCGATTCGAATCATTTTAGAAACACCGATTGAATTAGAAAAACCAGATTGTTGGCGTATTTATTCAATTGTAACTGACTTTTATCAGCCAAGTCCAGAGCGTTTGCGCGATTGGGTTTCGACTCCAAGAGCTAATGGTTACGAATCATTGCATACAACAGTAATGTCACCACAAGGTCGTTGGGTTGAAGTACAAATTCGTTCTAAACGAATGGATGAGATTGCTGAGAAAGGCTTAGCTGCTCATTACAAATACAAAGAATCCAAAGGAGAAGACAGCAAATTGGACCGATGGATTGCTGAAATTCGGGATTTATTGGATAATCCTGAAGCAAGCGCAATGGATTTTGTGAATGACTTCAAATTGAATTTATTCAACGACGAAATTTACGTTTTTACGCCAAAAGGAGAATTGCGTGTATTGCCTATTGGCGCTACGATTCTCGATTTTGCTTACGATATTCATTCAGATATTGGGAATAAATGTATTGGTGCTAAAGTTAACAATCGCTTGATGCCGTTGAGTTATCAATTGAAAAATGGTGATCAATTAGAAATCATTACTTCTTCGAAACAAAAACCAAATGAAGAATGGCTGAAATTTGTGGTATCGGCGAGAGCTAAGCAACGTATCAAAGCTTCACTAAACGATGAGCGAAAGGTAATTGCGATGGATGGAAAAGAGATTTTAGAACGCAAATTCAAGCAATTCAATGTTAGAATGAACTCTGATAACATTAGTTTTTTAGAGAAATACTTCCATGTTCCATCTGCGACAGAGCTTTATTTTCGAATTGCAAAGGCTAAAATTGATTTAGCAAAACTAAGAGAATTAGAAGTTATTGGTGGCATATTGCAATTGGTTAAAAAAGAGACTGTTAAAAAGATAAAAACCTATCAAGCTGAAGATAAATTTGTAGGCATTGACACAAAATCTGACACCATTTTAATTGGCGACGACTTCAAAGGATTTGATTATCAGATGGCAAAATGTTGTAATCCAATTCCAGGAGATAAAGTTTTTGGATTCATAACTATTTCTGAAGGAATAAAAGTGCACAGGAACAATTGTCCCAATGCTGTTCATTTGATGTCAAAATATGCTTATCGTTGTATCAAAGCGCGTTGGAAGTCTGAAAAATTAGTTGAACGTGTTGCTGCAATTAAAATAGTCGGAATCGACCAATTAGGTTTGGTAAATAAGCTTACTGAAATCATATCTAATCAGAACAATGTTAATATGAAAAGTATTTCTTTCGAAACCGAAGATGGTGTTTTTGAAGGAAAAATCAAAGTAATGGTTTACGATACAGGACATTTGGAGCAATTGACTCGAAAATTCGAGGAAGTAGAAGGAGTTCAGCGTGTTACGCGTTGGGATACAGAGACAGGAGAAGTTATAGAGTGAATGCGAATTAGTGAATTGCAGATTGCGAATTTCAAATTGCAAATTGGTTAATTGACGGATTGCAATCAGCGATTCAACAAATTATCGTTTTAACATTTTAATTACAAAGCAAAGTGAATTTTTTAGCACGGTTTTTGAAAATATTTTTTTGTTGTAACATTTCGAGGACTTAACGGTCTTAGAGATGTAACAAGAATTAAAAGAATAACCTTAAACTTTTAAAGATGCTACTTCAATCAATCATTGGAATTGCTTTATTGTTCTTAATCATAGCTTTTTCTATTCAAATTTATATTCTAAAAAAACATTCCAATGCCATTTTGACAGGACTTTTAAGTTTAGTTGCAATAGTTTATGGAACTTACTTTTGGATTTCAAATGGAGTAATTATTGAATTTGGAACTGAAACTGAAATTAATTCTTCAAGTGCTGTATGGCTTTTTACCATTGGGATTTTGAATTTAATAACTGGATTTGGGTTCGTTTTTACTTCCCTTTTCAAATTTTTATATTGTTATATAAGTAAGTGGTCAATGGATAAAAAGCTTACTGTGATTCTTTTAATGTTATTTTTTACTCAATAGTCTTTTATCCATTAAATATTTAGTTAAGATAAGTTAACATTAAGAACTTTACAATATTGAATTTCTTTTAACTACCCAAAAATCCATTATTCCTTACGTTTCATTTAGCGAAAACTACTTGTTAACAATGAGCTGAGTTATCAACAAGTTCAATTGTTAAAAAATTAAAAAATGTATCTTCGCTAGCTTGAAAAATCAAGCAAATGAATCTAAATGAAAATTATGGTTAAAAAAAATACTTTAAAAGCAAAATTAGTAGCAGTACTTCTTTCGTTTTCATGCTTAAACGCATTTTCACAAGCTAACATCAAAGTAAAAGTTCTTTCTGTTGCAACAACAGGTTCAGTTGATTGTGATGGATTTATTTCTGGCGATTCCGATTATGCTTTTGAATATAGTGCTTTGGATAACACATTATTGCTAGGGAATAATAATCCAGCGGCATTTGGACTAACTGGAGATTTTAATTTCTCCTATAAAAATGGAGACAACGGTCCATGGAGTTTGAATGTAAATAGTGTGTTTTTTGACCACGACTATTTGTGTCCAACAGATGTTCCAGACTCGATTTACATTAACTGGCAAGGTTATGAAAATGACGCACCGATTGTAAATTGGGATTTATTTGGTAACCTTTCTGAAGTTAGAACTGGTGTTCAAATTTATCCAGTACTTGTACCGACTTCAACAGGAACAATCACCCCAATAAATTTAACTGCTACAGGAACAAGTGGATGTGGGACACAAACCTATTCCATCTCTTTTGAAGTAATTCGCACTGATTTGTCAGTACAAATAATGGAAGATAATATCTGTGATGCACTTTTAATTTCCGCAGATGGAAATACTAATTCTTACGCCTATTGTGGAAATTACACCATTGAAAACGGTGAGCCAATTTTTCAAAGTATTGGTGAGGCAGGTCACGGTTCAGCTTGGTTTTATTTCACCTTACCTGCCAATTCAAGTGGAAACATTCGAATAGATACAGATTTGGCCGAAACAAATATAGGAACTGAAATCGCTTTGTACCACGCCGCAGATGGGGTAGGATGTATAGAAGGAACAAACAACTTCAACAACCTTCAAATAAAAGAAAAGTTCAGTTATTTGTCGGAACACAGTTATGCAGATGATGATATTCCATTTATTGCGCCCCAAGGAAAAGCAACAGGAAATTGGAATGGTGGTTTAATTTCTGAAGGTGACCCATTGATTCCAGGTGAAACTTATTACTTACAATTTAATACGGACGAACCCAACCAAAAAGGTTCAGTTGGAATTAGAATAACAGATTTAGGTGGGACTCCAACAACCTTTAACGATATTCCTTGTACATCCGTTTCGGTTGCATCAACCACAATTACAACAACTATTTCAAGTGAATTGACGAATGCGAACTCCCCTACTCTAAGTTTAAGTTATTCCAGAGCAACTGATAGAGAAGCAGGTTCAACTTTTACTGGAACAAATGCTGAAAATTACATTGGATATTTTTACTCACCAGCTTCAGGAACTTCAAATAGTATTGATGAAAACGTTTGGTTTAACTTTGTTGCTCCAAACAGTGGAAGAATCTATTTTGAAGGTGAAGTAACTGGTTTATTAAGTATCAGTGAGGCAGAGGACATTGCTCTTTATGGTTTAGACGATCGCTTTGCACCAGGACAACCAACTGATTTATTTTGCTCCAATTTAACACAGTTAAATGCTTCAAGCGGAAGTGTTTCAGGATCAAATAGGACTGCAAAAATCACTACTTCTTGTTTAGAGCCAGGTTATACTTACTATGGAACATTAGATCCACAAAACTTTTCTACAGTTTCATCTGGTAAAATATGGTTGTATGACCCAAGCACTTCAGACTTAATTAATAATCCTCCAAGTAATGACATTTTATGTTTAGCTATTCAAGATACATTATTTGAAGTTCCTGTTGTTCTTGCTGGAACAAATCCAACATTTCAAGCAGTAGCAGGAACAAATAAGTTTGCTTGTAGAGAATTTTTAGCGGGTGAGCCAGCATCTAACCCAAATCCTGCTAATCGAGCTGATCAAACAGTGTGGCATTATTTTACAGCACCACCATCAGGTGCAGTTGAATTAAGTATCCGTGCTTACATTGGATTAGATACATTACGTTACAACGTATTTGAATTATTAAATGGCTCCGATTGTTACGGTGGTTTGCGTCCTGCAACATATACAAATGACGGAACACAAGCCTCAAATGTTATTACTCCAATTATTTCAGGAACAGCTGAATTCAATGGAACTCAAACATCCGCATGTTGTTTAGAACCAGGTAAAATTTATGCTATTCAGATCGATGGTGGGTCACCTGGCGATGAAGGTCAATACATTATTGAGTATATTCGTGAAGTCGCTAGCGATGCTGGAGATATTTATGCAACTTTAGCAAATGGCGACACGGTAAAAGTAACCCAACAAGATACAGCCTACATTTGTTTTGGTGATACAATCGCTCCAGGAATATTATTAAATGGAATTGGACAATCAACATCAGATTTACCAAGCTGTTTATTAGCTGGATACATTCTTCATTCTTCAGCAACGATTCCAACGAATTTAACTACTATTGTACCAATTGATACTGTTCAAGTAATTGATGGAGTATTAGTAAACAATGGTTCAGGAAATGGTTCTTTTGGAAATCCAAACTTTAATCAAATTTACTACCTTTCTCCTGCTGGCGATTTACCAGATTCTTGGGGAGATTTCAGTTGTATTAGTTCTACCGTTGAACCAGGAATTCCAGTTGTTTTCTTGCAAAATTTAAATGCAGTTGTAAATTACGATATTGTTACTTGTACCGTATCCTTCTCTGCGACAGGTGGTTTAAGTAGCTTCAATAATCAACCATACAACTATACAATTACAAACCCACTTGGCGGTGTTGCTCAAACAGGAAACTTAACTCCAGGAGCAACAATTAATTACACTGGATCAATAGCAGGAATATACACGTTAACAATAAACGATGGCTCTTGTCCGAGAACATTCACGTTTGATGCTACAAATTGTGGAAACCCTTGTGTGCCAGTTACTGTGAACATTTCAAAAGCAATTTGTCAAGGAGCAAGCATTTTATTAGGTGGACAGCTTCAAACGCTTTCTGGAGTTTACACGGATGTTTTCCCTACTCCATCTGGATGTGATAGTACAGTGATTACAACTTTAACCGTACTTCAAGCACTAACATCAACAAATGAACAATCAATTTGTCCAGGAACAAGTGTACAAGTTGGAACTTCAACTTATTCTTCTCAAGGATTTTATACAGACGTTTTACAATCAGTTGATGGCTGTGATAGTGTTGTGACAACAGTTGTGTTTATGTTGCCTTATCCTACTTCAACCTTACACGCAACTGTTTGTGAAGGTGGAACTTATTTCTTTGGTGGTATAGAATTAACAGAAGCAGGAGTATACCAAGATACAGTTTATACGCCAGGTTCTTGCGACACAATTAAAACACTGATTTTAACCGTTGAAAATTGTGAATTCTTAATTAGTAATATTTTGACTCCAAATGGTGACGGTCAAAATGATACTTGGAAAGTAAGTGATCCAACTGTTATTTCTGGATGTGCAGTAAAAATCTACAACCGTTGGGGACAACCAGTTTACGAGACGGTTGACTACAATAATGAATGGGGAGGAACGAAAAACGATGAAGATTTACCAGATGGCGTTTACTTCTACTCTATCAAATGTGATAATAAGGAATACACAGGTTCAATTAATCTTTTAAGATTTAAAAAGTAATTTATTTAAAATCAAAGATTTAAATACCTTAAAAAAAACGATTATGAAAAATATCATCATATTATCCACTTTACTTCTTTCAGTAGTTGGATTTGCTCAACAAATGCCACAATCAAATGTCTATGGCTACAACAAGTACATCATCAATCCTGCTTATGCTGGTTCAAGTGGCTGTACTGAAATTAATTTTTCACACTTAAATCAATGGGTAAAAATAGAGGGAGCGCCTTTAACAAGCCTTTTAAGTGCAAACACAAGAATTGGAAAATCCCTTGGTGTTGGAGGTCAAATTCTAATTGACAAAATTGGAATGTTGCAACAAGTTTCTGGTTTGGGTTCTGTTTCTTATGGATTCACATTTGCAAACGTTCATAAAGTTAGAGCTGGACTTTCTTTAGGTTTTAATCAATACAGATTAGATCCTTCTTCATCAATCGTTTTTGACCCAAATGACCCAATTGTTACTGGTGGTAATCAATCTGCTGGCACTGTCAATACAGAAATTGGATTCACTTATAATTGGAAAAATTTAGAAATTGCAATCGCTTCTAAACAATTGATTCAAGCTTATTCAAATTTTGGTTATGAAGGACTAAATGGATATGGTTTGAAAAGACACGCTACAATGTATGCTTCTTACAATGTTGACATCAACGATAAATGGACAGTGAAACCTTCACTTTTTACAAAAGGAACTAGCAATGGTTATCAGTTAGACATCAATGCGGATGCGATTTACAAAAATTTCATCTACGCTGGTCTTGGCTATAGAACCCGAGTGGGATTAATTGCCAGAGCTGGAGTTAACATTCAAGACTTATTCTTTGTAGGTTATGCCTATGAATCACCGATGAGTAATATCGCAGGTTATAGCGCTGGTTCACATGAATTTATGTTAGGTTTACGTTTCTGTAAAAAAGAAAAAACGAAACCTGAGTTAGTAAAAGTTGCACCAATTGACACTTCTCAAATTTCCAAATTAGAACCAATTATTCAAATCGATACTGTTTATGTTACACGTGTTGATACGGTTTATATTGAGAATATTGTAGAAGCAAAAAAAACTATGACAGAAGAAATGCAAATTAAAAACGAAGGTCAGTTGCCAATTAAATCTATATTGTTTGAATTTGACAAAGCAATCGTTCAGAAAGTATCTTACGGTGAGTTAGAATCTTTGATCAACTTATTGAATACAAGTCCTAACTTAATTATCGCTTTAGAAGGTCACACTGATGCTAAAGGTCAAGAATCCTATAATGTAAACTTGTCTAAAAGTCGTGTGAATGCGGTGAAAGAATTTTTAGTTGCTAATGGAATCAAAGAAGATAGAATCAAACTCAACTATTTCGGAGAGAACAAGCCAAAAGCTGAAAATGAAACACCAGAAGGTCGTAAAATCAACCGTAGAGTTGATATTTACTTTATTGTTGAATAACAAGAACTAATCTAAGAAATAAAAAATCCGTCGATGATAATACTCACGACGGATTTTTTTATGATTTTTTATTTAATATGAACTTGTCTGAATCAGAATTGCTTCATCACAATTTTATTTCGATGAATAGAGATTATTCCTTTCGTTTCTAACTGTTTTAAAAGCCTTGAAATTACAACACGTGAAGAATGTAAATCGTCTGCTATTTCCTGATGCGTATGGTTTAGTTCTATACTTCCCAGCAGCTTCACTTGATCTGTAAGGTAACGCAATAAACGTTCATCTAAGCGCATAAAAGCCATAGCATCGATTGTTTCCATTAACTCCATCATGCGCGAATGGTAACTTGAAAGAATGAATCTTCTCCAAGATTTATACTTATCCATCCACTTATCCATATTTTCAACCGGAAACATAAGTAATAAGGAAGGTTCCATTGCTGTTGCTTTAATTTGACTATCAACTTTGCGGACACAACATTGTAAAGTCATCGCACATGTGTCGCCGCCTTCTATATAATACAAAAGCAACTCATTTCCGTTCTCATTTTCGCGTGAAACCTTTATTGAACCATTTATTACAATTGGAATCATCAATAATTCATCACCAACATGAATTATGATCTCGTCTGTTACAGTTTCTCTGACACGAGCAATTTCACTCATTTCTTGAATTAATTCTTCTTCTAGAAGGTATCCTAGCGTTTCATTGAGTAATTCTTTTTTATTTACTAAGTTTTGCATCTGGCTTATAATGAATGAAAAAATTTGCCCAAATAATTTTCGATAAGGCGAATAAATAAGGACTAAAGGCAATACTAAAAAATACGACCAAACCAATTTGAGTCCAAACACCAACATTATCAAAAAACAAGTTACATGAAGTCCAAATTGTTACAAATAAGGCAACACCAAGTGCATAAGAAACATACATTGCTCCGTAGTAAAAACCAGGTTCTTTTGAGTATTTCAACCCACAAACCTCACAGTTTTCCCTAACATCTCCAGCATGACTTAAATCGTAAGGATGAGAAACTAAAAATTTTCCTTCGTTGCATTGGGGACAAGTTAGATGCGCGATACTGTACAATTTAGAACCCTTTTTCATTTCAAATCTTTTTACAAAGTTACGCTCTTTTAACAACTGCGATGTAACTAAAGTCACTTTAAGAAAAACTAAAAATCAAGAAATTAATAGTTTAATTAGAAAGAAATTATTGAATTTTTAAGCCAATTCTCAACATTCCTCCAAAGCTTCTTCAATCTTTGAAAACTTCCATTTAAAACCTGCGTGTTCTAATTTTTCAGGAAGAACAAAGCGACTTTTGAGAATCAATTCGGTTTCAGTTTTAATCAATTTTGCACCTAACTCAAGTAACCAAACTGGCGAAGGAATTGCAGCAAAACGATTGTAACGTTGACGCAAAGCCTGCATGAAAACGTTGTTTCGAACTGGATTTGGTGAACTAACGTTTAATGCTCCTTTCAAAGATTCGTTTTCAATAATAAATTCAATGCTTCGACAAACGTCATCAATGTGAATCCAAGAAAATTGTTGATGACCATCGCCCATTTTTCCACCAAAACCAAGTTGTGTCAAGCGTTTGAAAGGAGTCATTACACCTCCTTTTTTACCCAAAACTATCGCTGTACGCAATGCTACTTGTCTTGTATTTGTCAATTGAAAATCAAAAAAAGATTTTTCCCATTTCTGACAAACGTCTACTGAAAATCCTGTTCCGATTTCGCCAGTCACTTCCGTCATTGGGTCGTTGAGTGAATGTCTGTAAATGGTTGCACTTGCAGCGTTTATCCAAATTTTTGGTGGATTTTTGCAAACTTCAATTGCTTTTCCGAGAATTGTTGTACTCTCCAAACGTGAAGCATAAATGGCAGCTTTGTTTGCTTCGTTATATCGACAATTCACTGATTTTCCGGCTAAATTGATAAGTACATCCGCTCCATCAATTTCAGTTGCCCAATCACCGATATTTTTTCCGTCCCACATGCACGTTTTTACATTTTCAAAGGTCATCGATTTGCGAACAATTGCAACAACTTCGTGTGCTTTTGAAAAATAGTTAACCAAGGCTTCACCCATAAATCCATTGGCTGCTGTGATGATTATTTTCATATTTAATATTTTAAAAGAATTTGAAAGCGATAGGATAAATAAGTAAGCGATAAGCAATCCAGGTAATTGTCAACCAGCCTGAAAAACCAAGGATTTTGATACGTCGAGCATGTTCGAAAATCATAAATAGATAAACTATTCCATAACATACACCCACTAACAATTCGGTTTCAAAACCCCAAGATTGAAGCGTCATTATACCCAAGTCAAAAAAACCTAAAAGCAATGCGCCGAGGAAGGAAACAAAAGCAATCTGACCGATATAATCATAGAAATTTCTTTGCTTTAGTATGTAAAAGAAAACTGCTTGAAACACAAACTGAAATAAGAAATAAAGCAAATCCCCATAAAAGTGATTTCCAATAAAGTAAGAATTAAGATGAACTGTAAAATAATGCGTCACAGAAAAATTTAGAAAAAGTGCAATTAAACCAATAAACACAATTCTCCAAAACCAGTTTTTTGTAGGTGTGCATGCTATCGTATTGTTGCAATTTACTGGAGCTATAACTTTTCGATTGAAGCTGATGAGTAAATAAAGTAATTTCAAAAGCGAAGTGATTCCAGGTAGATTCCCTGCAATTTCAATCCATTTCCAACGTGAACCAAGTACAGCAAGTAAACTATCAATTCCATAAACTACTTCATTATTTTCTGCTTTAACAAAAGCAATTTTATTTTGAGCCTTTTCTTGATCGAACTTCAAATTCGAAATTTGTATTGCTTGAAAATAAGGCAGACGTTCATCTTCTTGAAGGATGCCAAATTTAATGAATTGATTGGTATACCACACACAAAGTGGGCAATCTTGGTCATAAATCAATGTTCCTTTTTTCATGATTATGTATTTTATTCTACAAATATATTAAACTTTCAATAAATATTGAAAGTTTAGAAATTAAATTAAAAATCTTTTATGAAAAATAATATAAAGGCAAAATATGATTATTTAAAAGATGTAAATAGTTTTAGAAATATCACACTAAAAGTTGCATAATTTTCTGTAAAATCATTTGTTGAATATCATGTTTTCCTTCAAAATGAATAGTATTAAAACCAATTTCTTTGTAAGATGCGATTTCAGAAAGTTGTTGTGCTTCAGAATAATATTCATCTTGATTTCCTAAAACAAAGTAATTCTTACTATTAATTTCAAGTGCTGGTTTTTCTAAATCAGGAGGAAAAACAGAAGCCCACAAAATTAAATGGTCAAATTGGTCAGCATCAGAAAAATACCATCTAGCTGCGGTTGCGCCTCCTTGTGAAAATCCTAAGAGAATAATTTTAGAAAACTGTTTATTCGCTTTTATTGTTTTTAACAGTCTTTGTAATGCGGTTGTGTTTTCTTCAATGTCAAGTTCTCGTGCTTCTTTTGTCATCCAAGAGGCACCCACACGACCGCTATTTCCTTGTAAATAAAAACGATGCATTCCTTCAGGAGCAAGGATTAAATAGTTTTCAGGAAGAAACTCAAACTTTTTAATGAAGAATTTTGACAATTGTCCAAAACCATGTAAAGCAATTAATAAGATATCCGCTTTTTCAAAATTTCCCATGGTGTAATAACGCATTTTTTTGGAAACAGCTAGTTTAAATTCTTGAATCTCTGACATTTCTATTTGGATTCAGTTACATATTTTCCTTGGCTTGGTAGGTAGAAAAACATACGTTCTAGATTAGTTGTTTTTGTTATTTCAGGAACAAAAGTATTTAAGTCAGCACCTGCAGGAATTGTTCCAATTTTAGCTTTATGGATAATTATATTTTTCGTCGCATTCACTTTCCCAGGTTCATAAGAGAAGGAAAAGGCAACTGCCTCAGAAGTTCCTAAACCATCAAAATTCTTCCATTGAAAAACGCGTGCTGGCGTATGGTTTTTAACAAAATAATAGTCGCGATAGCTTGCATTTCTGATTCTAAAGTCAACAATTATATCTTGAAAATCGCTAGAACTAACATTTTCGAAAGAAACCTTCAACGGCAAAAGCGGAGATGAAGGAATTGCAATTGGTGGAGAAATTAAATCTAAGCCACCATCAAAATAAAATAAATAGTTGAAATTACCCATGTAAGCAACTTCCGCTCTTTTGGCTGGATTCTCCGATTGAGAAGCTTCATTTATTGCAAATTGTAAACGATTTACTGCAATAATTGCATCTTCTTTGTCGTCACCATCTAAGTTTGCTTTGTAAATTTTGAGTGTGTATTTTTCTGAAGGATCGATTTTTAAAGTCGATTCAACGTGTCTTTTTGCGTAAGCAGCAAGCGATTGTGGTTTGTCAGGTAATTCATCTTCCGATATAATATTTTTGGGTTTTTCAATGTTCTCACAAGAAAAAAGTAAAACTGGGAATACAAATAGAAATAATTTATTCATGGTGCAAATTTAGATTTTTTTCAACTGAGAAGCTTTTCATTTTGAAAGTAGTTTAAAGGAATTATTTTGTTTAATAACTAATAAACGAATTTAATACCAATGAGGAGATTTAAAAGCAATCAAATGCTTAACTTCGTGCATCAAAAATTCAATCTATGTCAAAAGAAGTTTATATTATTTCAGCTGTTAGAACACCAATGGGTTCTTTTATGGGTGCATTTTCTGCAATTCCAGCAACGGTTTTAGGTGCAACAGCAATTAAAGGTGCTCTTGAAAAAGGAAACGTTGATGCGTCAATAATCGATGAGGTATTTATGGGTAACGTTCTTCAAGCTGGAGTTGGTCAAGCGCCTGCTCGTCAAGCTGCATTAGGAGCTGGTTTAGGTCAAAATGTACCTTGTACTACTGTAAATAAAGTTTGTGCTTCTGGAATGAAAGCTATAATGTTTGGAGCTCAATCAATTATTGCTGGTGATAATCACGTTGTTGTTGTTGGTGGAATGGAAAATATGTCAATGACTCCACATTATGTTGCTGGTAGAAATGGCACTAAATTCGGAAACATCACCATGTTAGACGGAATTACCAAAGACGGTTTATTAGACGTTTACAGCAAAGTTCCAATGGGAAATTGCGCTGAGCTATGTGCAAAAGAATACAATATTACTCGTGAAGATCAAGACAATTTTGCAATTACATCTTACACGCGTTCAGCAGAAGCTTGGAAAGCAGGACGTTTCGATAATGAAATCGTTCCAGTTGCAGTTCCTCAAAGAAAAGGAGATCCAATAATGGTTTCAGAAGATGAAGAATACAAAAACGTTTTTTTAGATAAAATCCCAGGATTGAAACCAGCTTTTGATAAAGAAGGTACAATTACTGCAGCAAATGCTTCAACTTTAAACGATGGTGCTTCTGCATTGATTTTAGCATCTAAAGAAGCGGTAGAAAAATATGGTTTGTCCCCAATTGCTAAAATCGTTTCCTATGCTGATGCAGCACAAGCGCCAGAATGGTTCACAACAGCACCTTCTTTAGCAGTTCCTAAAGCATTAGCGAAAGCAGGTTTACAAACTTCAGATGTGGAATATTGGGAATTGAACCAAGCGTTTTCAGTAGTTGGTTTAGCAAATATGAAAATCTTAGGTTTAGATCCTTCTAGGGTAGATGTGAACGGTGGAGCAGTTGCTTTAGGTCACCCACTTGGAAACTCAGGCTCTAGAGTAATTGTAACATTGATTAATGTTTTGAAACAAAACAATGCTAAAATTGGTGGTGCAGCTATTTGTAACGGTGGAGGTGGTGCTTCTGCAATGATTATCGAAAGCATCTAATCAAAATAAAATAATTTGAAAGGACTTGAGCGATTCAGTCCTTTTTTTTGTCTTATTTTTCCTAGTTTGACCTTAGTTCCCTAAAAAAAGAATAATTGTATTCTCCGTTATTACATCCATTCCGCAGAAAAACGATTGTATTCTGCTCTTAATTCACTAAAGTTTTTCTCGAAATAAATCATGAAATCTTCTTCTTTAACATGATTATCAACTTTTCTATGCTCAACTGCAACTGGATTATTCTTAATTTCTTGAACAATCTTTGCTTCATTCACTTTAATTGAATGTGCTAATTCATCAATATTATTGCGCTGAATAATGAATTGATTTTGAAAGTGTTCAACCTTTACTAATACGTCTAGTGAATTGTTTTTTGAAGTGATTTCTTGTAATCGTTCTTTTAAAATTTGAATTTCTTCTTTGTAAAATTCTAATCTACTTAACCAATCTTGGTGAATTTGATGTTGATCGTAAATAAAAGCAGTTTCCATGATGAATGTATTTTATGTTTATGCAAATTTCATCTAAAGGAGTATCAATATTCATGATTAGTATCATGTATTAAAATGATTGAAATCAAGATGTTAAATACTATTGATGAGATAGAAAGCGATCTCAATAATTACAATTTACGTTAAACGTATTCCTAATTCCTAAAAACAACTCTACGGAATATGATTGCTATAACCATCGAATTCAAAGTTGAATACACCATTAAAGCCAACAAAGTAATTATCATAGTAAATTTCGCACTGTACATAGATTTTGTACTATCTAAAACTTCTCGCTTAATCTCCTCTGGATTTTTATTCTCCATTGCAGGATTCGTAGTTTGAATTTCTTTTATTGTCTTAGGATTTGATAATCTCAATTCTATTTCTTGAATTTTCTTTTCGTTAAATTCAGGGTAAATTTTTTCGTAATAGAAATACAGAAATATACTGACAATTAATGTATATGGAACTCCTGAAAGCATTCCATTTTTTACATCATTTAATAAATTACTTTCTACTTCTTTGCGTTTGATTTGAAATAAGGAGTAGGCAATTGCAGTGGTGAGTAAAAACATGTTAATGAACACAAAAATCTTTATGTCATCCACTGAAAAATTGATGGCTAAACCTAACATTTTCAACACAATCCAAAAGAGTGCTGCACCAATACCAACTTTTACTGGAAGCTTCATTAGCTATTCATTGAAATCAAAAACTCTTCATTAGAAATGGTGTTTTCCATGTGCGATTTCATAAACTCCATTGCTTCTACAGGATTCATATCTGCAATAAATTTACGAATCAACCAAATACGTTGTAATACATCTTTTCCAACTAGTAAATCTTCTCTTCTTGTTCCAGATGCAGTAATGTCAATTGCTGGGTAAATTCTTCTATTTGAGATTTTACGATCCAATTGTAACTCCATATTACCAGTTCCTTTAAATTCTTCGAAGATAACCTCGTCCATTTTAGAACCTGTTTCAGTTAATGCAGTTGCCAAAATAGAAAGCGAACCACCATTTTCAATCTTACGAGCAGAACCGAAGAAACGTTTTGGTTTGTGAAGTGCATTTGCATCCACACCACCAGAAAGCACTTTTCCAGAAGCCGGTGAAACAGTATTATAAGCACGAGCTAAACGGGTAATGGAATCCAATAAAATACAAACATCGTGTCCACATTCAACCATACGTTTTGCTTTTTCCAAAACCATGTTTGCTACTTTTACGTGACGTTCAGCTGGTTCATCAAAAGTAGAAGCAATAACTTCTGCTTTTACGCTACGCGCCATATCTGTCACCTCTTCTGGACGTTCATCAATCAACAAAACAATGAGATAAGTTTCTGGATGATTTGCTGCAATTGCGTTTGCAACATCTTTCAGTAACATTGTTTTACCAGTCTTTGGTTGCGCTACAATCATTCCTCGTTGCCCTTTTCCAATTGGAGCGAATAAATCCATTACACGAGTAGAAAGTGTCTCTTGCTTGTGGCCTGTCAATTTGAATTTTTCGGAAGGAAAAAGTGGTGTTAAATATTGGAATGGTACACGGTCACGTATATAAGAAGGATGTCTTCCGTTTATTGATTCAACTTTTACTAATGGGAAAAATTTCTCGCCTTCTTTCGGAGGACGAATTGTACCTTTTACTGTATCTCCTGTTTTCAAACCAAATAATTTAATTTGATTTTGAGAAACATAAATATCATCAGGAGAAGGTAAGTAGTTATAATCAGACGATCTTAAAAATCCGTATCCATCTTGAATAACCTCTAAAACACCTTCTGCAGAAACGATTCCAACTAAATCATAGTTATCTTCCGTAACTTTTTCCTCCACACGATCATTAATCGAATTTGGATTGTAATTCGGGTTTGAGTATGGATTTTGATTTGGAATCTGATTCGGATTCCTATTCGGATTATTATTTGGGTTTTGATTCGGATTACGGTTTGGATTTTGATTCGGATTCAAATTCTCACCGTTTCCATGTGAGTTCACATTTTCACCTTGTGGTCGATTATGAACAGGTTTATTTTGATGTTGTGGCTTTCTTTGGTTTGGATTTTGATTCGGATTAGCATTTTGATTTTCAGCAACTTTTTCCGTTGAATCCGCAGCTACAACTTGATTTCTTTGTTTATTTTGATTTGGATTATTACGATTTGCATTCAAATTTTGTTGATGCTTCGGGTGTTGGTTTTTTTTCGGTTGAACTTCTTCTGTTGTCTCACTATTTTCAACAGCCGTTGTTTCATTTTGTTTTACTTCAACTTCTTTCTCCTTTACTATATCAGCATGCTTTTCCGCATTTATAAGTTCGATAACATCCGCTTTTTCCTCAACTAAAACAGAAATTTGTTCTTTTTCAGGAGCTTCAAGAATAACTGTTTTACGTTTTCTTTTTGCTTTATTTTCATCTTTAGCCTCAGAAGACTCCTCAAAAAGTGTTGGTGCTACTTTATCTAAAACTTCAACTTTATTTGAGCTTTCAGTGGGTTTTTCTTCGCCAACTAATTTGTTAATTAATTCGGCTTTTTTGTATTCGCTTGCGTTTTCAATTCCAACAGATTCAGCGATAACTCTCAGGTCTGAGATTTTTTTTGTCTCTAATGTTTTACGATCCATTTAGATTGTATAATTTTTTTTTGATTGTATAGGATTTCGATAGAAAACCTATTAGTAATAAAGAATTGACGCAAGTTTAACAAAAACTATTGATTTAGCAATGAAAATATTAAATTTCTATGTTTTTCTTTTCTTTTTCTTGGCAGCTGGAAAAAGTATATTGTTCAAAATCAATCTGTAACCCGGAGAATTTGGATGTAAACTTAAATTAGTGACTGGATCGCCTACAAAGTGCTGATAATCTTCTGGGTCATGTCCTCCATAAAAAGTCCATGTCCCCTGCCCCATTTCGCCGTGTAAATATTTCGCGGTTCCAGCAGCTTTATTTTCTCCTAAAATCAAAACATTTGACTTAATAAATTCCTTTCTAAAATCAGTTGTTTGACCCATAAAACCATTAATAACATCTACATGACATTGTGTCAACATAGTTGGTACCACATCCCATTTGGCAGAAAAATCAAATAATGTAAATTGATCTACAGGTTCAGTTATCAGACGGTTTATGCGTAAATCAGAACCATCGATATCAGAATATTCGTATACCATTGGGTTTTTATCAATATGAAAATCTTTAAAAGCAAAAGTTTGCGTAAAGTCTAATTTTTCTTGCGCTCTTCCATCTGAAGGATCACCATCAAAAACCGATTCACAAATATCTACTCCTTGCGCTGCTAATGCAATATCAAAACTATCTGTCCCACTGCACATTGTAAAAAGAAATCCGCCGCCAATAACGAAGTTTTTTAAATTCTTAGCTACAGCTAATTTGAGTTCAGATACCTTTTTAAACCCTAACATTTTGGCATCTTTTTCTGCAATCATTACTTGTTCTTGATACCAACTTTGATAACGTGCATTACCATAAAATTTACCATACTGCCCAGTGAAATCCTCGTGATGTAGATGTAACCAATCATATTTCGGTAACATTCCCATTACTATTGAAGAATCATAAATTTTATCGTATTTAATCTCTGCATATTCTAAAACAAGCGTTACTGCATCGTCCCAAGGTTGTTTGTTCGGTGGGGTATAAACTGCTATTTTTGGTGCTTTTTCTAACTGAACAATCTCCATATTAACTTCTGGGTCAGCTATTTGCGAACGGATATTATTCACTTGCCCATCTGTTAAAATATCATAGCGAACACCTCTAATAATTAATTCTTCTTCAATTGATTTCAGATGAGGAATTAGAAATGAACCACCTCTATAATTGAGTAGCCATTCAATAACTACCTCGTTTTCAAGTGTCCAAAATGCAATTCCATACGCTTTGATGTGATTATTTTGAGCCTCATCCATTGGAATCAGAATCTGTGTTGCTTTTAATGGAACAACAAGTAAAAAAAAGAAAGCTAAAAGAAGATTTTTCATTAAGAATTTATGTTTTTAAATGTCGTTAATTAATCGATTTTACAAAGAGTAACTTTTACTCAAAATTCAACATTAATCATTCAAATTTAAAATGGACTATCGTCGTTTCTATCGTTTACAAAATCAATACTATCATTGTCATCCGCTATTGAATCATTCATTTTACTTGCAATAATCATTGTGTTTTGCTCATTTCTATGATTGAATCCGGCAATACCATTTGATAAAGGTTGAGAATCTTCTATAGCTGGTGTTTCGTGTAAATTTTCAAAACGTGCGTATTCTGGCACAAATCGTAAACGCACTCTTTCTAATGAACCATTTCTATGTTTTGCGATAATAATTTCGCCAATTCCATTAAATGACTGTCCATCCTCATCAGTAGTAATTCCATAATAATCAGGTCGATAAATAAAAGAAACAATATCAGCATCTTGTTCAATAGCACCTGACTCACGTAAATCAGAAAGTTGTGGTCGTTTGTCGCCTCCTCTTGTTTCAACTGAACGACTTAACTGTGAAAGCGCAATAATTGGAACATTTAATTCTTTTGCAATTTCTTTAATTGAACGAGAAATAGTTGAAATTTCTTGTTCACGGTTGCCTCCACCTTTTCCATCTTTCGCAGACATTAACTGTAGGTAGTCAATTATTATCAATTGAATATTATGTTGCGCTTTAAGTCTACGACATTTAGCTCGGAAGTCAAAAATAGATAAACCAGGCGTATCATCAATAAATAATGGTGCTGCAGAAAGTTTAGTAATTCTTGAATGCATTTGTTGAAACTCATGATCTTTTAAATCACCTTTTCTTAATTTTTGGGCATCTATCCGTGCCTCACTTGCAATCAAACGTTTTACCAATTGAACAGCTGACATCTCTAGTGAGAAAACCGCAACCCCCATATTATAATCAACGGCTGTATTTCTAGCCATTGATAATACAAAAGCTGTTTTCCCCATACCCGGACGCGCCGCGAGCACGATCATATCCGAACGTTGCCAACCAGATGTCACTTTATCTAAATCGAAAAATCCTGATGGAACTCCAGAAATTCCATCCGTATTTTGTGCAGCTTTTTCAATTTCTTGAATTGCTTCACGAACCACACTTGACATGGTAGCTACTTGCTTGCTCATGTTATTTTCAGCAATAGAAAACAAATCTTGTTCGGCAGCATTTAGCAATTCAAAAACGTCTTTCGTTTCATCGAACGAATCGCGTATAATTTCGCTACTTACACGGATTAGTTCTCTTTTAATAAACTTTTCAGCGATGATACGTGCATGAAATTGAATATGAGCAGAAGACGCTACGCGATTTGTTAAAGAAGAAATATAGGCAGCTCCGCCAGCAGCTTCTAATTCACCATTTTTCATCAAACGAGAAGTAACTGTAACTAAATCAACTGGATTAGTTGATGCAAAAAGTTCCTTTATCGTTTTGAAAATATATTGATGTTTCGGATCGTAAAAACTATTTTGATTTAAGATATCAATTGTTTCATTTACTGCGTTTCTTTCCAGCATCATCGCTCCTAAAACAACTTGCTCCGTTTCAATCGCTTGTGGCGGAATACGACCGATATCTCCAGTTAAAACTGAAGGGTTTTTAATTCTAGAGATTTGTTTACGATTACTTTCTGGTGTTTCCATTCAGCAAATATACACATTGAGAATATCTTGCTGTATAACCTTTTATAATAGTTTATTAAAAGATGCTAATATTGGTTATGAACAATTGTTTAGAAGTTGAATTATTGATTTTTTTGTCATGAAATTAATGCCAAGCTCTTTAAAATTTCCCATGCATAAGTGCTGATATTTTCTAACTAAACTCTAATCTTTAAACCTTGCTAATTAATAAAATTCGCGCAGAAGTTATTCAATTTTTGTTTAATCTGTGTATGTGTTATAGCCTTTTCTCCACCAATAATTTATTAACTTTGCCACCACTTTAAAAATCACTCATGAAAACATCTTTCAATTGGCTTAAAAATTACGTTTCAACTGAACTAAATATTGACGAAATTTCAAAAATCCTAACTGACACAGGCTTAGAAGTAGAAGGAGTTGAAAAAATGGAAGCTGTTCAAGGCGGATTAGAAGGTGTAGTGATTGGTAAAGTTTTGACTTGCGAAAAACATCCCGATGCTGACAAATTAAAAGTTACAACTGTCGATATTGGAACAGAAATCTTACAAATTGTTTGTGGTGCTTCAAATGTTGCCGCTGGACAAAAAGTAGTTGTTGCCACAGTTGGTTGCACTTTGTATCCGAAGCCAGATGATGCGTTCAAAATAAAAGCAGCAAAAATCAGAGGTGTAGAATCTTTCGGAATGTTGTGCGCTGAAGATGAATTAGGTTTAGGAACTTCGCATGCAGGAATTTTAGTTTTACCTGATCATATCGAAACAGGTTCATCTGCAGCAAGTTATTTTGATTTAGAAGACGATTTTCAAATAGAAATAGGATTAACTCCAAATCGTTCTGACGCAATGGGACACATTGGTGTGGCTCGAGATTTAGTGGCTTATTTTAATTTTCACCAAGGAAAAAATGCCTCAATCGTTTGGCCAGCAACAAAAGAATTAAAAGCTGAAAACACACATTTACCAATTGAAATAACTCTTGAAGATACAACAAATTGCGACCGCTATTGTGGGGTGACAATTGCCAACGTGAAAGTGCAAGCTTCTCCAGAATGGTTACAAAAAAGATTGCGCGCGGTTGGACTTTCTCCAATCAATAATGTGGTTGATGTTACCAATTTTGTGATGCGTGAATTAGGAACACCTTTGCACGCTTTTGATGTAGCGAAATTGAATGGTAAAATCGTTGTTAAAAAAGCAAATGAAGGGCAAGTTTTCAAAACTTTAGACGGCGTTGAAAGAACCTTGAAAGGCGAAGAATTGATGATTACAAATGGCACTGAAAATTTGTGTATCGCAGGTGTTTTTGGTGGTGCAGATTCTGGAATCAGTGAGCAAACTCAAAATGTATTCTTGGAATCAGCTGTATTTAATGCTGTTTCTGTTAGAAAAACTGCCAAAATTCACGGTTTAAATACGGATGCAAGTTTTCGTTTCGAACGTGGTGTTGATCCAGAATTAACACTTTATGCTTTGAGAAGAGCGGCTCTTTTGATTCAAGAAATTGCAGGTGGAGAAATTGCAATGAACGAAAAAGATGTATTGATAAATCCGATTTCAAAGCGAATAATTACAGTAAACCAAAACAAAATAAATCGTTTGATTGGAAGTGAAATTTCAAAAGAAGCAATCATACAAATTTTAGAGAATTTAGATTTTAAGATTTTGACTTCAAACGAGTTAGACCTAGAAATCGAAATTCCAAGTTTTAGAACAGATGTCCACAGAGAAGCTGATGTAACGGAAGAAATTCTGCGTATTTATGGCTTCAATTTAGTACCAATCCCTGAAAAATGGAACCTTTCGTTACCGATTTCTGAAGCAATAAATGCCGACAAACTACAAGCAACAATTGCTGAATTTTTGGTTGGAAAAGGATTCAACGAGGCTTTGAACAATTCTTTGACAAAAGGAATTTACGTAGAAAAATTAGGTAGTGAAACCTTGAAAGTAGAACATCAAGTAGAAATGTTAAATCCCTTGAGTCAAGATTTAAATGTGATGCGTCAAACTTTGCTTTTTGGCTTGATGGAAAACATTCAACATAACCAAAACCGTCAGCATCCGAATGTGAAACTTTTTGAATATGGTAAAACTTATTTCAAATATGCTTCAGGATTCAATGAGCAACGCACAATTTCTTTCGTTTTAACAGGTTCAAAATCAGAAGAATCTTGGAATAACGCGTCAGAAACTGTTTCCTACTTTACCTTAAAAGGAATCATTACTTCACTTTTAAATCGTTTGGGATTAACGTCTAATATCCAGGAAAAAGCATTAGAAAGTGACTTATTTCAAGATGCTGAAAAAATCGAAATCTTCAAAAAATCAATCGTCGAAATTGGAATTGTTTCGTCTAAGATTCAAAAATACTTTGACGTTAAAAATCCAGTTTACTTCGCTTCTATCAATTTTGATGTATTGTTAGACACCTTGAAAACAGTAAAAATCAAATTCAAAGATTTACCGAAAGCTTTTGCTATTCGTCGCGATTTTTCTTTGTTAGTGAATAAGGAAACAAAATTCGCTGAATTAGAAACTGCTGCTAGAAAAAGTGAGAAAAAATTGCTTCAAAGTGTGAATTTATTTGATGTGTACGAAGGTGACAAATTGGAAGCTGGTAAGAAATCGTATGCACTTTCATTCATTCTTCAAGATGGCGATCGCACCTTAAACGACCAAGAAATTGATAAAGCTATGGAACAAATCCGATTAGGAATTGAGAAAGAAACGGGTGCAGTTTTGAGAAATTGATGCTTGATTTTTGATGCTTGATTCTTAATTAGGATTTTAACTCGAAGGAGATTTGATTAAATCTTTACTCGAAGAGAATTTTTAGATTGATGCCTGATTTTTGATGATTGATTTTTGATTAGGATTGTTATTCACCGCGGCGAAGAAGGAAATCATACTAAATCTTTATGCGAAGTAGGTTTAAAACTTCCATCCTCGAGGCGTTGCATAGAGCTAGTCGAAATGAGGGATTGAGGGAGGAGACAACTAAAATAATTTACTCGCTACAATTAAGCATTGAAAAA
>CALPMC020000003.1 GCA_943324565.2 Chitinophaga pinensis
AATTAATAACAGACCAAGAAAAAGGTTTGGATATGAAACCCCTATATTTGTAATGGAAAATTTATTGTTTAACCCAAAAGTTGCATTTGTTGCTTGAATTCAGCTTTTCAAAAAAATATTTTTTTTTAATTTTGCTTAGAAATATCATTAAAACAACAAATTAAATTTATTTAATAATTTGAAATCTCAATATAATAATACATTAATATTAAAATAATAATTACATTTAATGTAGTTCAAAATCTAACACAATTAAATCAAAAAAATCAAAAATAAAGAAAAAACAAAATGAAAACTTTAAATAAGAATGAGCTAAAACTTACAAATAAAATTATATTTATTCAAGTGATATTATTAGGTTTTTTTTTAACCTCATGTTCTCATTTGTATTTCGATAGCATTCAACCCCGAGGAGGCGAATTACAAAATGAAATCCCCATTCAAATCCAAGGAAATTATTCAAAATGGTGTTTTTCCAATGAAGATGGTACGCAAATTTGTTACGATGAAAAGGAGTTGTTTTCAACTGACTCTGTTGCATTAAAAAGTTTAGTTACCAAGGACACAAACATCATTAATTCGATGTTTTTTAAAATAGACTCAAAAACCATAGATATTAAATCACTCATGAATACTGATATGGATGGCATTCATAAGTTAAATGAGGATATTTTTTTATCAAGGATAAACAATTTTTATATTCTTAATTTTAAAGTTGATTCTAAGCAATATACCAAACAGAATGGCAAGGCACTTAAAAATGAGTTGTATGAATGTTTTGCCTTTGAATTAGATAGTTCTGGTGTTACTCAAATATTTTTTATTGATCAATCTGTTCCTTTATTGAAAAAAGCGAAAACAATTATCCCTTCTGGCAGCGGAGAAGCAGCCTATATCTCGAAGAAATCTCTTACAAAAAGAAATTTAGCAAAAGTAATGTATGCGCATCCTTTACGCTATATCCTTTTAGATAAGGAGAACGGTTCTGTAAATCGGATTGAACTGAATGAAGATGCAGGCATGGAATGTGGTGAATCTCGAAGAATTGGTTTAAAGTATAGAATGAGGAAAGTGAAAAAAAGTGAGTCAAAAGAGAATACTGAATTGAAGCCTCTCAAATTCTAGTTTAAACTCGACATTTTTGTTTCTTAACTTTTGGATGTTCTTTGTTTTTAAAATCATTTATTTATTAAAATCAACATATTCCGCAAAAATCGACGCACCATCACCACTGGATGAGAAACAACTGAAAGAATTGGGGATTAAGTTGAGAGGGTAAATTGTTTTGATCTTGAAATCATATCAATCACCTAAATTCTAAAAATTATTGAGCTAGCATTTTTTAGTTTTATAATACAAAAAAACGGGTCATTACAACCCGTTTTCAATATATATGAGATTAAAAAATTAAGCAATCACACCTTGTTCTATTTCTGAGTCTAAATACGATTGAACGATATCAATTGCGTTATCGATTACATCACTTAAAGCAACGATGAACGTTCCTTCTTCTGCCAAAGAAATAGCGTGGCGAATAGCTTCCGTTTCTAAAGTAACGACTTCGTAAGTTGATTCTTTGTCAGCACTTGCAATTCCTTCCAAAATCAATCCGATGATTTCTTCCTCTGTTCTTCCACGTAAATGTTTTTCTTGACGAATTACAATGTGGTCAAACATATTTCCTGCGATACGAGCACACTCACGAATGTCTTCGTCTCTGCGATCTCCAACTCCTGAAATGATTCCAATTTTGCGAGTCGCATCCACTGATTTCATGAAGTCTTCGATTCCTCGGTATCCGTTTGGATTGTGCGCAAAGTCAATCATTACTTTGAATTTCGAGAACTCAAAAATATTCATTCTTCCAGGTGTTTGAGCTGCTCCTGGTAGGAACGTTGCCAAAGAGAGTTTGATATCTTCTGTTTTGAATCCATACAAGTAAGAAGCTAAAGTGGCTGCCAATACATTAGCAATCATGAATTTAGCTTTTCCATTCATTGTCAATGGAATATGCGTTGCACGTTCTACACGGAATTTCCAATCACCTTTTTTGATGGTGATGAAACCATTTTCGTAGATAGCAGCAATTCCGCCTGCTTTACAATGTTCCACAATCGCTGGCGCATTCTCGTCTAAGCTGAATAAAGCTACATTACAACTCAACGAATTTGCGATTTCTAAACAGTTTTCGTCTTCTCCGTTCAATACTGCCCAACCGTCTTTTTTAACGCTATCTACAACCACAGATTTCACGCGTGATAAATCTTTCAAATCGTGAATGTCACTGATTCCTAAATGATCTTCTTGAATGTTGGTAATTACACCAATATCGCAACGACTGAAACCTAATCCAGAGCGTAAAATTCCACCACGAGCAGTTTCCAATACAGCAAATTCAACATTTGGATCTTTCAAAATATATTCAGCACTAAATGGTCCAGTTGTATCGCCCTTTTCCATCATGTGGTTTTGGATGTAGATACCATCAGAAGTGGTGAAACCTACACGGAAACCGTTGTTTTTTACAATGTGCGATATCAAACGAGTAGTTGTTGTTTTTCCATTAGTTCCAGTAATTGCAATGATTGGAATACGTGAAGCTTTTCCTGGAGGGTACAACATGTCTATTACAGGAGAAGCAACGTTTCTAGGTAAACCTTCAGACGGTGCTAAGTGCATACGAAACCCAGGAGCTGCATTCACTTCCAAAATTACGCCACCGTTTTCTTTCAGTGATTGCGTTAAATTATCAGCCATGATATCAATACCACAAATGTCCAAGCCGATTACGCGCGAAATGCGTTCAGCCATAAAAATATTTTCAGGATGCATTAAATCAGTTACATCGATGGATGTTCCACCTGTACTCAAATTCGCAGTTGATTTCAAGTAAACGATTTCGCCTTCAGCAGGAACACTATCAACGGTATAATTTAATTTTTCTAATAATTCTAAAGTGTCTCGGTCAACGTCGATTTCTGTTAATACATTTTCGTGACCGTAACCTCTGCGCGGATCTTTATTTGTTTCGTCAATTAATAATTGAATTGAATCTCTTCCATTTCCAACAACATGTGCAGGAACGCGTTGAGCTGCAGCAATTACCTTATTATCAATTACCAAAATACGGAAATCGTAACCAGTGATAAATTTCTCAACGATAACGCGACGCGAATATTTTTTAGCATATTCCAAACCAGCAACTGCGTCTTCCCAATTTGTAACGTTGATTGAGGCTCCTTTTCCATGATTTCCATCCAAAGGCTTCAAAACAATTGGATAACCGATGGATTTGATTGTTGCTTCTAAGTCTTCTTCATCTACAACGATATCTCCTTTTGCAACTGGAATCGATGAAGCGTCGAGCATTTTTTTCGTTTGTTCTTTATTACACGCAATGTCCACAGCGATGTTAGATGTTTTGCACGTAATTGTAGCTTGAAAACGCATTTGGTTAATTCCATAACCTAGTTGAATTAAGGAATTTGTTCCTAAGCGAATCCAAGGAATATCGCGGGCAACAGCCTCGTCTACAATACTTCCGGTACTTGGCCCAAGGCGAACTTTTTCACGAATTTCACGCATTTTTTGAATGTCTGCTTGTAAATTGTAATCTGTTCCTGCAATTAAGGCCTCAGCAATATTTACTGCAGATTCAGCAGCAAACAATCCAACTTTTTCTTCAATGTAATTGAAAACAACATTGTAAACTCCTGGTGTTTTTGTTTCGCGTGTTCGACCAAAACCAACTTCCATTCCTGCAAGCGTTTGAATTTCGAGTGCAACATGTTCAATTACGTGCCCCATCCAAGTACCGCGATCGACACGTTGAAAGAATCCGCCTTTACAACCTTCCGAGCAACGGTGGTCAATTAAAGTTGGAAGCAATGCTTCAATGCGTTCTCTAAATCCTGGTATCAGGTTGGTTGGGCGCTCTTCCATTTCCTCTAAATCGAGGCGCATTTGAATTAATTTTTTGCGTGTAATGCTCCAAATGTTTGGACCGCGAAGGGCTTGAATTTTTAATATCTTCATGGGTTTCTGAGTTGAAAATTTAGTTTAGAAACTTGAAGGTAAAAAAAAGATTTAAAACTTGAAATATTCTATCAAATTTATATTCAAAGAAATTTATTTAGACATAAAAGAAATAAAAAAAAAATAATTTTTAAAATTAATTTAAAGAGGTAAAGTGTTGAAATACAGAACTAATAATTATGAACTAAATTGACATTTTTCTTTACTAATACTTTTACGAACTTCTTCATTTGATAAATGAAGAAAATCAGATTTTAGTATAGTTCGCTTTTCTTTAGAAAGTTTTTTGATTGTCATTCCTTCAGCGAAACGTCTGATTTGTTCGTCGTTCTCCAAAATAATTCCGGGCGCTTCTACCAATTCTCCATTTTCGTTTTTCGCTGCCATAGTAAAGTAACAAGAATTAGTGTGTTTTACAACTCCTGTTTTAGGATTTAAAGCTTCAATCCGCATTCCGATTATCAAGGAAGTTTTACCAACGTAATTCACAGATGCTTTCAATGAAACTAATTCTCCAACTTCAACTGGATTTAAAAATTCAACACCATCCACTGCAACAGTTACCGCGTAGTTACCACAATGTTTAACAGCTGTTACATATGCCACTTTATCCATTAATGATAATAAAATCCCCCCATGTACTTTTCCTCCAAAATTGGAATAACTTGGAATCATGAGTTCAGTTAGTATGGTTTCAGAATCGGATACTTTTTTAAAAGAAGTGTACATTTTAGTTGAATTTAATCCGGAAAGTAATAATTTCTAACCTTTAAACTGAAGCGATATTATTTGGTATAACTTCATTCATGGTCTTCTGCTTTGAAAATAGGGGATAGTGGTTGTTATAATTAATACATCTTTTTTATATCAATAGCACACCTTTTCGTTTAAAAGCCTCTAAGTATTTAAAGTTTTCTTCGATCAAGGATTCCGCTGGAAAAACAAATCGTTTGTCATAAAGAACGTCTTCCACCCAAAAACTCACCCAATATTCATTAGCCAGCCCAAAAATATCAGGCATTATTGGTTCAATTTTAGCAATTTCATTCGGCAACAACACCTCAATTCCGTGGCGCAAAGTAGAGGTTTTTATTTTTTCACCAGTCGCTGTGTTTTCACCGTAACCTGTGCTAGCAACGATGATTCCCTCCATTATATCATCTCGCAAACTAATTAGGTAAACTGTATATTCCTTCTCATTATCCTCGTTAATACTTTGAATAACAGCAACACCTACATTTTCAACTTTTGGTCCTAAAAGCTCCTCTTTCATTTACTTTTTAATTTTATTCGCTATTCGTTCACCCATTGTTAGGTAATAAAAAATGTCCCAAGAATGTCCTACTCTTTGATCGTTCACTTTACAGAATGATTTATCGTCTTTCTTTGCTTTCGGTATAAGATAATTAGTAGTTTTTCTATGTCCTAAACGCACAATCATTCTTCCTGTTTTAGGCATTACCATAATGTATTGCCCGCCTAAACCTCTGTAGTAATGAACCGGATTTCCGAAGTTTGGATACACCCAAGTTTGAAATCCATAACGCGTATTTACAATTCCTTCTTCGGTTTGAATAGGAGGTGTTTTAACCATTTCTTGCATGTACCATTCAGGAACGATTTGTTTTGAACCGATTTTCCCTTGATTTAATAGTAAGAATCCTAGCAATGCAAAATCTCTTGGCGATGCGTACAAACAACAATATGCTTTTTCGTCACCATTTTCTTTATCCAAACTCCAGTAGGCTGTTTGTCCTGCTCCCATTGGTTTCCAAAGCCAATCTTCCGTTAATTCAGCTATGGTTTTTCCTGTTGCTTTCTTTAAAACAAAAGCTAAAATTTGTGTGTCTCCACTTTGATAATTGAAAATTGTTCCCGGTTGTACCACTACTTTCTGACGAGTTACTAAACCGTATAAATCATCTGTGTAATAAGCTTCTGCTGTTTCGGACAAAGGATTTACACCACTTTCTTCCCAGTCAAATCCTGCAGCCATTAACAACAAATGACGAATAGTTACTTTGTCTCTACCGTTTTCTTTGAATTCAGGAATGTAGTTGCCAACTGGTTCTTCCACGCTTTTAACAAAACCTTTTTCAATCGCAATACCTATTAATAAACTGATAACAGTTTTTCCTGCGGAGAAAGAATTTGAAACCGTTTCGCGATTGTGAATTCCCCAATATTTTTCAAATAATAAAGTGTCATTTTGAAATACTAAGAATGCTTGTGTTTTCCATTTTTTGTGGAATTTTTCCTCATTTGCAGTAAAACTTGCTTTGTTGAAATGAGCATGTTCCTTCCATTGAAATGATTTGTCAGCAGTTTCAATTGTTGCCTTCGGAAAAACATCTAAATCGTAAATGGTTGGACCAGTTTTCCCAATCAAATATGTATTTGCAAGACCACTGTATAAATAGTAACGACCCGTTAAGACTATAAATAAATTTCCTCCAATGAGCACTACTAAAATGAAGTAAATCAGGTAACGCAACAGTTTTTTAAGCATACATTAAAGTTTAAATTCAAACAATTCTGAAAGATGATTCAAGAGTTTTGTGCTAACTTCTTCTATGTCGACTTTACGCTGTAGCTCTTGTTGCATTGAAGTTACAGCTTTATCATCAATCCCACAAGGAATTATATTAGAAAAATAATTTAAATCTGTATTTACGTTAAAACCTATGCCATGCATTGTGACCCAACGCGAGCATTTAACGCCCATTGCACAGATTTTTCGAGCTCTTTCGGTTGTACCATCAATCCAAACACCAGTGAGGCCTTCAACCCTTCCGCTTTCAATTCCGAAATCAGCCAATGTTCGAATGACAGCTTCTTCCAAAAAGCGCATATATTTATGGATGTCGGTGAAAAATTGTTCTAAGTCGAAAATCGGATAAACAACCAACTGACCTGGACCATGATAGGTAATGTCGCCACCACGATTGATTTTGTAATAACACGCCTCTTTTTCGGCAAGTTGTTCTTCATTAAGCAATAAATGCTCTATTTTGCCACTTTTACCCAAAGTATAAACGTGTGGATGCTGACAAAACAGTAAATAATTGTGTGGAATTTCGGTTGTTTGACCGTTGCGAAAGGCAATCTTTAAATCAACTGCTTCTTTTAATAATTTTTCTTGATAATCCCAGGCCTCTTTGTAATCAACGAGACCTAGGAATTCACAAGTAACTTTTTTTGGTTGATTCATTTAGAATTTAGCCATTTCTCCTTTTAAGTAATCAATTATTGCGATGTCGATAATGTCAGCACCGTTCAAATTACATAAGTAGTAAGAAGCCCAATCAACTACGTTTATCAAGTACAAAGAACGTTGGATGAATGTGTCGCCTTTTGCTTCCAATTTGTAGATTTTACCACAGATTTTCTCAACGTGCGCCATCGTTATTTCCAAACGTTTTTGGTTTCTCGGGTGCAAATCTCCTGTACAGAAGAATAGTGGTGCAAAACGTGCATCTCCACCTGTCCAACCAACTAATTCGTTGTGGTTCATTTCAGGAATTGTGTGATGCCATCCTAAATATTTTGAATTTTCATTGAATTGTTGACGTGCACGAACGATTACTCCTTCGTATTTAGTTTCAGCATAATAAATACCAACTTTACCATATAAGAAGTCAGCGATTTCTTTTGCTTTTTCGTGAATTTCAGTGTTGTCAGCATTTAACAAATCAACTGCACTGCGCATTTCATCAATATTCGATGCAGAAGTTAATCCCAATTTTGCTAAAATATCCAACAATTGAACTACAGAAAATGCTAAAGCACTTCTTGGTGGATTTCCACCAGGAACGATAACGTAGTCATAGCTATTTTCTTCGCAGAAAGAAGCCAAATGTCCACCGCTACAAATTCCGATGATGTGACATCCAATTTCTTTTGCTTCAGCGATACTCATAGTAGTTTCTTCTGTATTTCCAGAATAAGAAGATCCGATTACAAGCGTGTTTGCATCTACAAAAGCAGGTAACGAATATTCGTTGCTAATGATGATTGGAACTTTAATTTCGTCTTGAACCCAGTTTGAAACGATTTTCGCTCCGATTCCAGATCCACCCAATCCACAGATTAAGATGTTTTTAATTTCGTTTTTTGGTTGTTGATAGTTTTTCCCACTTGCGATTGCAATTGCATCAACGATGTTTTGCGGGAAGGCTTCGATTAGTTGTTTCATTTTTTTTGTTTTGATATTAGGATTTTTGGACTTTAAGATATTAGGACTTTATGAGAGAATGACTTTTGTTATTTTGTTCAAAGTAAGATTCGAGCCTCCCCCTTTGAAGGGGGACTGAGGGGGATGACATTAATAAACATCACCTCCCTCAATCCCTCCTCAAGGAGGGAAGAAATTCACTTTTAACTTTCAAGTCTACATTTTTCATTCTTAATTATAACGGGATATTCCCATGTTTTTTCATTGGTAAGGTTTCAGCTTTTTTCTCCAACATTTTGAAGCCAGCAATCAATTTGGCTCTAGTTTCCTCAGGAAGAATGACGTCGTCAACGATTCCACGTTCTGCAGCACGGTAAGGATTTGCGAACATTTCAGCGTATTCAGCTTCTTTCTCTAGCCATTTTGCTTGCGGGTCTTCAGCTGTTGCAATTTCTCTTTTAAAAATAATTTCCGCTGCACCTTTTGCTCCCATCACAGCGATTTCTGCTGTTGGCCACGCAAAATTTAAGTCAGCACCGATACTTTTTGAATTCATCACATCAAAGGCGCCACCGTAAGCTTTACGAGTAATCACCGTAATTCTCGGAACGGTAGCCTCTGAAAAAGCGTACAATAATTTTGCACCATGCGTGATGATACCTCGCCATTCTTGATCCGTTCCAGGTAAGAATCCAGGTACATCTTCAAACACTAAAAGTGGAATGTTGAAAGAATCACAAAAACGAACGAACCGCGCTCCTTTTCTTGACGCATCGATATCTAAAACACCCGCCATTGCTGCCGGTTGATTGGCAATCACACCAATTGTTCTTCCTTCGATACGTGCGAATCCAACAACAATGTTTTTAGCATAATCGGCTTGAACTTCACGGAAACTATTGTCATCAATTACGCAATCCACTACTTTGCGGATGTCGTAAGGGATGTTTGTATTGTCAGGCAGAATTTTTCCAATCTGCTCTAATTTTGCTTTATTAAATTCGTAAATACTTGGTTGCGGTGCTTGCTCATAAGCATTTTGCGGGAAGTAAGTTACCAAATCACGCACTTGTTTCAAGCATTCAACATCATTGCTCGACGTAAAATGATTTACACCCGATTTTTCAGCGTGCGTTTTTGCGCCACCTAAATCTTCGGAAGTAACTTCTTCGTGTGTTACAGTTTTCACAACATTTGGACCGGTCACAAACATGTAAGAAGTTTCTTCTACCATAAAAATGAAATCGGTCAATGCAGGCGAATAAACCGCACCACCAGCACAAGGTCCCATGATTACTGAAATTTGTGGAATCACACCAGAAGCGCGTGTATTTCTGTAGAAAATATCCGCATAACCAGCCAAAGAAACCACACCTTCTTGAATACGTGCACCACCCGAATCATTCAATCCGATAACTGGCGCACCGTTTTTCATTGCTAAATCCATGATGCGACAAATTTTTGCGGCATGTGTTTCAGAAAGTGAACCTCCCAAAACGGTGAAATCTTGAGAAAACACATACACTAATCTTCCATGAATTGTTCCGTAACCTGTGATGACACCATCTCCAGGAAAACGCGTTTTATCCAAGCCAAAAGCATTGGAACGGTGTTCAACAAAAGCACCAATTTCTTGAAAAGAATTTTCATCCAAAAGCACTGTAACGCGCTCTCTTGCAGATAATTTTCCTTGTTGATGTTGTTTGTTGATGCGCTCAATTCCTCCTCCGAGTTTGGCGTCTTCTCTTCTATTGAGTAAATCTTGGTTTCTATCCATAATTAATGTACTTTACAAAAATAAGGATTATTGTTAATGGTTAACCTAACTGCTTATTAATTGCGAACTTAATAATTACGAATTGCAAACCGAGATGAAAGAATAATTAGGGGTTGTAAATAAGATAATTACACCTATTTTAAAACAAAAATAAATTACTCAGCAAAACATCCTTTTGTTATATCAAGAATCTGTTTACTAAGTGCTACAATGTTCTCGAGTTCATCAACTTGAACTTTTATTCCACTACCACCAACTTCAATAAAATGCTTATCCTTAACAGATGTAATTTTTGCAATTAATTTACGCTGATTATCATCGACTAAAATATTGAAACTGTTTTTTTGGTCTCTGTATGAGATTCGAGAAAAATCAATTTTTTTCATTGAATTAATTATAATTGTTTTGACAGCATGATAGATTTTTAACTCTTCACTTGTTGTAATAATTATATTTCCACTTTTCGATTCTTCTTCAATTAATTTTGGCAATGCTAATTGGATAGAATTGGAATTTATTAAACTACGTAATTTATCTTTAATGTTGTCATTCATTCTTTTGCCAGCCATTCGTGAAAATATGGCTTTAATAAAGTCATCTGAAGGATTCAATAATTCTTCAGATAAAGCATCGTTAAAACCTTCTAAAAAGAAAAAATCTTGGGCTTCTTCTAAAATAATCTTAATATCTGTAATGCTTTTATGAAACTGAGCAAATTGCTCAATTTTTACATCATCAATTTCAGAAAAATCAATAGTTAAAAAAGGATTTGAATGTAGTTTGTTCTTTTCCTCATATTCAGCATAGAAACGCCAATCTGTTCCATTTGTTAAAATTCCTATTTTTGAGCCCTCTGTATTGTTAAAATATCCATTTAATTGAGACGCTTCTTTATCCGTAAGTTTTTTGCCAAGTTTTTTACATTCAATTATTATTTCCGGTTTTTTGCCTTTTACAATTAATCCTAAATCTGCATAACCATTTTTTTGTCCCCAACCTGCATTAATTTCTGTCAACATGTCCTTATCATCGATTCTACTATAGCCCAAAATTTCTAACATTGGTTCAATTAAATACAATCGAGTTTGAGCTTCATTGGTACATTTTTCTTCTAATCTAGAAAAATCAAACTTTGAAAACGATTTCTTAACAACGGCTAGAACTTTTTTATCTACAATCATTTGAATATTTTAATGTGGGTTATTCAAAAGTAATTATTATCTCTTTAAATGCTAATCATTACCTGTTTTTTGTTTTAAGTTCTAAATTACACAATCAAGGAAAACTTATATTTTCTATAAGATAATCTTGATTATTAATTTTAAGAGCAAAAGAAAAAATGCTGTAAAATGCCTTTCAACTCCTAACTTTTCCTTTCCTTTATGTCTTCAAATCTACTACTATGCAAACAGAATTTTCGCTTCAAACAACTGATGGATTAAATCTAAGGGGATTTAAACTTGTCCCGAAAGGAAATTGTAAAGCAGTTGTTGCGCTAATCCATGGTATGGGTGAACACGGTCTGCGTTATGTTCATGTAGCAAATTTTTTTGCAGACAATGGTATTGCAACAATGGGAATTGATTTGCGTGGACATGGTAAATCCGATGGTAAACGCGGTCACACTCCCAATTACGAAGCATTGATGAACGATATTGAATCTTTTTTAAAAAAGGTAAAACAAGAATTTTCTGAGCTACCCGTTATAATTTATGGTCACAGTATGGGAGGAAATTTAACTTTGAATTATCTCATTAGAAGACGACCAAATTTAAGCGCGGCAATTGTTACTTCACCTTATCTCAAACTAGCATTTGAGCCACCAAGATGGAAAGTTGTTTTAGGAAAATTGAGTGCGGGTCTTATTCCAACCTTATCTCAGCCAACTGGACTTGAAACAGCAGCGATTTCAAGAGATAAAAAAGTGGTTAAGGCTTATGAAGTTGATGAATTGGTACACGACAAAATTACCTCAGCATTTTTTGTGAATGTTCATTTTGCAGGGCCTTATGCAATTGAAAATGCACCTAAAATAAAAATGCCACTTTTAGTTATGCATGGTCTAGAGGATCGTTTGACTTCTCCTGAAGGAACAAAAGAATTTATGCAAAATGCTGGTTCAAATGTCAGCGTAAAATATTGGCCTGGTTTGTACCATGAAATTCATAACGAACCCGAACAGCAAGAGGTTTTCCAAACAGAGTTGGATTGGCTGATTGAAAATAAGATTATTGGTGTTTAGTAATCATTCATTTCACAGACTACTGAAAATAAACTACTATTTAAGTCTAATCTAGAATTGTAATAATAAAAAAAGGCTGCATCTTTCGAAACAGCCTTTCTTAATTTATTTGAATGGATTATTTGATAACAACTGATTTTGTTGAAGTCACACCATTTGAAGTAATTGAAACAACGTAACTTCCTTTAGCAACAGTTGAAGTTGGTAAAGAAATTACTTGTGTACCATTTAAGTTTGTTAAGTTTTGGTTTGCAATTACGCGACCTTGAAGATCAATTAATTTCACTGAGTAATTAGCGTTTTTAGCCTCAAAAGAAACATTTACTTCTGTAGAAGCAGGGTTAGGATAAACGTTTAAACTTACTAATTCGTTTTCACTTAAGCTAGTTGCACTAGAGATATTAATGTTATCAATGTAAAGATTGTTTCCATAATTAGATGTTCCTACGTATTTAACAAATACCTCACTTTGCCCAACGAAAGCAGCTAATGAAACTGTTTCATTTCTCCAATCTGCTGCAGATGCAGGTGTAAATGAAGTAGTTTGAGTTGCTCCTGTTGACAAAGTTGCTCCTTGTTTATTATAAACAGAAGTCCAAGTAGTTCCACAATTAGTTGAAACAAATACTTCTAATTTATCCGTTTCAGGAGTTGCAGCTGTATAACCTCTATATGCAACGTCGAAAGATAATGAAGGGTCTACCAAAGAAGAAAGATTTACTGGCTCTATAGATAATTCTCCTTTACTACCATCTGAATAATTGAAACAATCAAATTTCATAGTACCTGAGCTATATGTCCAATTAGTTCCTGAAGTAGATGAAACTTTGTATTCTGAATATGGGAAATTTGATGCCGTAAAATCTTGTGCTAATGGTGCTGCAGCTGCAGTGTAAACAGTTAATGCTGTATTAATTACGCCATTTGCTTCTAAAGCATCACCTGATGTTGTAACTGTTGCAACCATTGCTCCTGAAGAAGGATTTGCAATAGGCGTACAAGTTATTGTTGCAACACCATAAGTTGCTAAGTTACCAGTATAAGTTCCAGTAGAAACAGTATTTCCACCTTGTGTGATCGTAACAGTTGCGTTAGTTAAGTTACTTGTACCATTATTTTGAATAGTTACCTCTGGTGTATGAGATGATCCTGTACAAATGTAAGTGTCAGCATCATAAGACATCATTGTAACATCTGCAAGATCAGATGCTGGTGGAGGACATGTTCCAACAGTAGCGTAAAATTCAGTCGCTGTTAATTGACCAACTTCTGAGATCACACGATTAGGACAAATTTTATAAATTGTCGGAAAATAAGCAATATTATAACCATTGTTAATTTGATTAGCGGTTGCTGCTATTGGATTTGCCATTGGGAAAGGAATTTGACCCAATGTAGCATTTGGCTCTATCCAGTTACCTATTGCACCATTACCATCTAACATTGTAGCATCTGCAGTGGTACCATCTCCATCTAACCAAATAACCATAACGTCACTTGTAGTTGTTGGACTAACTCCTAGTTGTCCTGCAGGGCCATGATTGACATAAAGTTCATCCAATGCACCTGTCAAGTGATGATTCCAACAAGGACCACACCATGTTGCTGAAACATCTAAAATAACTGTGTAACCTGAATCTAAATAATCATAAAGATTAAAAGTTCCATTGTTGTTAAATCCTGAAGTTGACAACCAAGATTGGTAAGCTGTAACTGTAAAATCAGGGGCGATACTTCCATCTTGTAATTGAGCATTAGAAGAGAAAACAGAACCCATCAATAAAGCACTAAGTAAAAGTTTTTTCATGGTTAAAAATTTAGTATATTAGTGTAAAATTAACAATTAGTTTAACTTATGAAAAAAAATCTGGTTGTTTTTTCAGGTGCTGGCATGAGCGCAGAAAGTGGAATTAGTACTTTCAGAGATTCTGGGGGACTTTGGGAACAGTTTAATATTGAAGATGTTGCCACTCCAGAAGCATGGAAAAAGAATCCTGATTTAGTAACGGATTTTTATAATCAACGCCGAAAACAAGTAATTGATGTTGAACCTAATGTTGCTCATAAACTTATTGCTGCAATGGAAAATGATTTTTCAGTTCAAGTAATTACTCAAAACATCGACGATTTACATGAACGAGCGGGTTCAACAAACATACTTCACCTTCATGGCAATATTCGTTTAGCAAAATCTTCTGGACCCAAACAAGAAGAAAAGTACTATCCGATTGAAGGTTGGGAGTTAACAGCAAATGACAAATGCTTCGAAGGTTTTCGCTTACGACCACATGTTGTTTGGTTTGGGGAGGAGGTACCTGCTTTAAACGATGCTGCTAAAATTATTCAAGAAGCCGATATATTAATTGTTATAGGGACTTCTTTGCAAGTTTATCCTGCTGCTAGTCTCGTTCACATTGCACCTGATTATTGTAAATGCTATGTTATCGACCCAAATGTTGATGAATTTGATATACCTTCAAATTTCGTAAAACTCAAAGCAAAAGCAAGCGATGGTTTACGAGAATTGACAAATCGAATAGTTGATTAGTTTACTTTTTCTTTAATTGATCTTTTATAAACAATTCAATTGCCCCAACCATTGATGGTGCTTTTGGATGTGGTGCATGAATGTCTAAACGTAAATTATATTTAACAACTGCGCTTGCTGTTGTTGGACCAAAAGCTGCGATTGCAGTATCATTTTGTTTAAAGTCGGGAAAGTTTTTCAATAAGGATTCAATTCCCCCAGGACTAAAAAACACTAACATATCGTAGTAAACATCTTCTAAATCGGACAAATCGGAAGCAACTGTTTTATACAAAACTACTTTTGTAAATGACATTCCTTGTTGTTCTAAAGTAATCGGAATATTATCACGAAGAATATCTGTACACGGAAGAAGGAATTTTTCGGCCTTATGCTTTTTCATCACATCTGCCAAATCGTTGATTGTTTGTTTTCCAAAGAATATTTTACGTTTTCGATAGGCAACATATTTTTGTAAGTAGAGCGCTACAGCTTCTGAAATACAGAAGTATTTCATTGTTTCTGGAACTTCAAAACGAATTTCTTCTGCAATTCGAAAAAAATGATCTACCGCCACCTTAGATGTTAAAATGACCGCTGAATGGTCAGCTATGTTTACTTTTTGTGCACGAAAATTCTTCCCATCAACTCCTTCTACTTTGATGAAAGGGCGAAAATCAATTTTCAATTTGTACTTTTCAGCCAAATCAAAATAAGGGGACTTTTCTCCTTCGGGCTTAGGTTGAGAGACCAGTATAGTTTTTATTGCCAATTTTAGACGATTTTAATATAATTCAACCATCACATTTCCCATTGAAAATAACCAGACGCAAGTTTTAAAAAAATGAAAACTGGTAATATTTCAAGCGCGCAAAGATACAAAATAAAATAATACCATTTTATTCTCTTTTTAAAGGTTAGAAGTAAACCTTTAAAAATTCTTAAGATTAACATCAGAAATAACAAGATTAAAAAACTATAATTAAATAACTCAGCATGCTTTAAATTCAGTATCCATAGTATAGAAAGCATCAATAAAAGCATTCCCCCAAATTGCCAAGTATTGCGATTTATGGTGGTAACCGCCTCTGTTATCTCTTTTTCTCCTGATAAAAAAGAAACAAAACGATATCCAAACTGTTGTATGAATAAAAAAACGAAAGAAGATATAATTGAAAAAAAAACTGATTCCCATCTTGTCATTTGTTCATTAAAAAAGAGAAAAAAACACAAGCTAAGTGCAATGGAAAAATTAATAAATAGTAATAAAGACGAGCCAAAACCAATTTTGAGCGATTCTTTAAACTCTTTTTCTTTCGGGTTTAATCGAAAAAAATTTTTAATTAATAAATTCAAGAATCCATTGTTGCGCATACCGCTCCAACCGATGAGTATAGAACTAAAAATTGCAATAGACAAAAACAGTGTACTCATTTGTACTTCTCTCTCAAGTAATTTAAATTCAGGTGAAAGAGGAATTGAAAATAGAATCATCGACTACAAAATTAATTAGAATTAGAATGCTTTGTCATAAATACAATACTTACTTTTGCACCACTTAAAAATAATTTAGCATGAAAACAGATTTGTACACACACCCAGATCATTATGCAATGGACGATTTATTGTCTGACGAGCACAAATTAGTGCGCGATGCAGCAAGAGCTTGGGTGAAAAAAGAAGTTTCTCCAATCATTGACGAAAACTATGAAAATGCAACGTTTCCAAAACATTTGTTAAAAGGTTTAGGAGAAATCGGAGCTTTTGGTCCTTATATTCCTGAAGAATATGGTGGTCCGGGTTTAGATCAAATTTCTTACGGTCTTATTATGCAAGAATTAGAAAGATGTGATTCAGGTTTGCGTTCAACTGCTTCTGTTCAGTCTTCTTTAGTGATGTATCCTATTTGGAAATATGGTTCGGAAGAACAAAAAATGAAATATTTACCAAAATTAGCTACTGGCGAAATGATGGGGTGTTTTGGATTAACTGAGCCTGATCATGGTTCAAATCCAAGCGGAATGACTACTAATTTCAAAGATGCTGGCGACCACGTAATTTTAAATGGTGCTAAAATGTGGATTTCCAATGCTCCTTTCGCAGATATCGCAGTCGTTTGGGCAAAAGATGAAACAGGACGTATACATGGAATTATCGTTGAAAGAGGAATGGAAGGTTTTTCTACTCCTGAAATGCACGGAAAACTTTCTTTGAGAGCTTCTGCTACAGGAGAGTTGATTTTCGTTAATGTGAAAGTTCCTAAAACGAATATTTTACCGGGTAGGTCTGGACTTGGTGCTCCATTAAGTTGTTTGGATTCAGCGCGTTTCGGTATCGCTTGGGGTGCATTAGGTGCTGCTATGGACTGTTATGATCAAGCTCTTCGCTACTCAAAAGAAAGAACACAATTCAATGTTCCGATTGGTGCTTTTCAATTAGTTCAGAAAAAACTAGCAGAAATGATTACTGAAATCACTAAAGCTCAATTGTTAACATTGCGTTTAGGCCAATTAAGAAATGAAGGAAAAGCAACTTCAGCTCAGATTTCAATGGCGAAAAGAAATAATGTTGAAATCGCATTAAATATTGCTCGTGAAGCACGTCAAATTCATGGAGGTATGGGTATTACAAGTGAATATTCTATGATGCGCCACATGGCAAATTTAGAATCAGTTGTTACTTATGAAGGAACTCACGACATTCACTTGTTAATCACAGGAATGGATATCACAGGAATTCCTGCTTTCACAAGAGAAATGCCTTAAAAAAGAAATAGTTAGGGTCAATAAAAAAGTTAGGGGGCAATAATTATTGCCCCCTAACTTTTTATAATTCATCATCTTCGCCTTCTATATTTTTATCTCCTCGCAATACACGTATGCGTTTGCGTGCCTCGGCAGAAAACAAACTTCCTTTGTAATCAATTGCCAATCTACGGTAGAATTCCAACGCTTTTTCTTTATTTAATAAGACATTATCATTGATGTCAGCCATTCTGAAAAGGGCATCGTCAGCAAGAATATCTTGTCCGTGAAATTTCAATAAATCTTCATAATAATCTAAAGCTTTTTCCCAATTTCCTTGCATTTCGTTTGCTTTTGCTTTTCTAAACAAGATTTCATCAGCTAAAGAGTGAAAAGGAAAATTCAATTGGATGCTGTCAAACAATTGAAAAGCTTCTGGATATTTATGTTGTTCAATTAATAATTCAGCATTAGCGAACCAAGTCATTACGGTGTAATTGCTATCCAAACCAAAATTATCAGTAATAAAAACTGACAATTGCATCGCGTCATTAGCAATCAATCGCGATGTTGCTTCCTTTAAAACGTTCAACTGTCCTTGTGCGAAATCAAACTCGCCATCGAAATAAAACACGCGCGCATTTTTAAACTTTGCTTCTTCTCCAATGGATTCAAATTTAAAATCGGTGTCGATTTGCATGTATAATAGCGACGCCTCCCAAATATCTCCACCCAAGACGTGAACATCTGCGAGTTGCATTTTTAGTTGTGCTTTTTGGATATCTGTTAAACCAGGAGTTTGCATTAAATTCGTTAAAACCTCAATTGATTTTTCGGCTTTATTTGCATAGAATGCAAGAATGTGAGCGTATTCTATAATAATTGTAACACTTTGTCTGCTTTTACCAGTTTTTACAATCGCGTTTTCGTAATCCAATAAAGTGGCGTCAATTTCAGTTTGTGAGTAAGCTCTATTCGTTGTTAATTCAACGTATCTTGTATTCAACAATGATTTCAGTGCTTCGAAATATATAGGCCCATTTTCTCCTAAGTTCATCACGTAATTGAAGCATTTTCTTGCGGAAGTGTAATCTTTGTTTTCAAGGCAAATTAGCCCTAAATCTTGAACTCGAAAACCATCATTTGAAGTACGTTTATCTAAAGCAACAACTTGCGTGTATGCACCTCCAAAATTTTTACTTTGCACAAAAAGCCAAACAATCATTTCTGAAAAAACAAGGTTGGAATTAGATTTTTGAGCCTTAAGTAATAAAGCCTCTTTTAAAAGGATAAAATCAGGTTCTTCACTACTAGACAATTTCATGCGTTGATTCATCGCTAGTTGGATGGATTCATACATCGTGGGTTGCGTTTCAACATAATCTAAATACTCTCGCACCATTTCCGTTTTGTTTCCTGTTAGTGCATAATAATCAGCATATTGAAAATTGAAAGGGTAATAATTCGCTACTTTTCGGCCTTTGTCTAAGGTTAATTTTGCGTAATCAAATTTTCCTTTTGCGGCAAAAGCTTGGTAGGTTTGAATAATGACTGATGGATTGTTACCAACGTTTTCGACAATATCTTCATACGCTTTTTTCGCTTTAGTGGGTTCGTTGGTATCGTCGTAAAACTGACCTAAGATAACTTTCAATTCTAAATCTGTTTTATTATTCGCAATTTGTTTTTTAATCGTTTTCTCAGCTGTTTTAAAATCCTTTATTTGAACCAAACATTCTAAATAACGATTAAAATATACTTTGGTCGGGGTAGCGTTGTAAATTTTCTCGTAATAACCCGCTGCTTTGTCAAATTCACCATTAGAATAATAATGTTGTGCTAATTGGATATCTGTTTCTGTTTGCGAAAAGACAGAACTATAATTAATAAGAACGAAAACTACGAGCAGAATTTGTTTCATTTTGTGGATTTAGTATTCTTTTTCAATAAGTCCATTGAGAAAGTGTAAAGCTCATTGTGGAGTTCAAAATAGGTTTTGAAAACGGATTCTTTTTGTTCCTTGTAGTCGTTTAACAGAACAGTTATCTTAGTGATTTTATCTTTTTCAAAAGTGATGTATTCTTCGTATTTATCGCGTTCACCGTATCCATTTTCAATATCTGAGGATAAATTTTTTATCGCTTCACGTATTTCTAAAACACTTTTGTTGACTTTTCCATAAGCCTTGCCTAAAGGACCAAGAGCTCTTCGCATTCGTTTGTAGGCATCCATTTTTTTCCCTAATTCAATATCCACTTTATCCATGAATAAATTTTGTTTGATGCGCAACTCAACTGTGCTTGTGGAAAGTTTTAGTTCAGGCAAAGTATCGATTTTTTGTGTTATCAATTCTTTTTCCAACGAATCCAAAGTTTGATTCATTACGTCAATTTTGGCTAATTGCTCTTTTTTTTGAAGGTCGGCACACGAGGTAAACAAACCAATTAATGCAACAAAAAATAATAGTCTCATGGTCTAAAATTAGGAATTTGTCTAAGGATTAAAAAAACTCAGCACTTAAATTAACATTTATTTACCTCTCATTAACTGAAAGGCAAGCAAAAGTAATGAATTACAGTAAAGACAAACAAGGAATAAGTGTAAAACCAAACGGTTTACTTTGATTTAGCGTTTCGAAATTTTATTGTGCGTTATAGTTCGTTGTAAATTACATTTAAAGCGATCAATTTCTGGATTGCGTGTTTTTGCGTGTTTTGTCTTGCAATTCTCAACACGTTCACGCCACAATTTATAGCTTGAAAATTTCAACTCTTTCTTCATGAGTTTTTTGACTTCCGCTTCTGACAAACCAAATTGAATTTTAATTGCGTCAAAAGTTGTTCGGTCTTCCCAAGCCATTTCAATGATTCGATCGATTTCAACTTCACTTAGCGTAGTTTTCGTTTCAACGCTTTCTTCTATATTTATGTAAGCCATCGGAGAAGGTAAATCGCTATAATGGCAATATTCGTCGTTTGTCATATTTTAAAAACAATCTAAAGCGGAAAAATGTTTGAACTGAATTTTTTGGAAAGTGAAGTTCTTTTTGAAGTAATTTTGCAACATGCCTCAAAACAACGATACTATTTGTGCTTTAGCAACCCCAAACGCAATTGGTGCTATTGCCATTATACGTGTTTCGGGAATCAATTCTAAGCAGAAAACAGAACAATTCTTTAGTAAAAAAATATCTGACAAAGCTTCTCACACTATTCATTTTGGACTTTTTAAAACAGCGACAGGTGAAACAATTGATGAAGTTTTAATTAGCGTTTTTGATACCGGTAAAAGTTTCACAGGTGAAGAGAGTGTCGAAATTTCTTGTCACGCTTCTCCTTATATTCAGCAACAAATTCTAGAAACTTTAGTAAGTGCGGCGTGTCGTTTGGCTGAGCCAGGAGAATTCACAAAGCGTGCTTTTATGAACGGAAAGTTAGACTTGTCACAAGCAGAAGCTGTGGCGGATTTAATTGCTTCTCAATCCAAACAAGCACATCAAATTGCCCTTCGTCAATTGCGAGGAAACTTCTCTCACGAACTACACGATTTGCGCGAAAAACTAATTCATTTCGCTTCATTGATTGAACTTGAATTAGACTTTGCAGAAGAAGATGTTGAGTTTGCCGACCGAACGCAATTGAAAGCTTTAGTGACAGAAGTATTACAAATTGTAAAACGTTTGGCTCAATCTTTTGCACTTGGAAATGCCTTAAAAAACGGCGTTCCAGTGGCGATTGTTGGTGCACCAAATACAGGAAAAAGCACTTTACTAAATCAATTATTAGGCGAAGACCGCGCAATTGTATCGAATATTGCGGGAACAACGAGAGATGTCATTGAAGAAACATTGAATATTGATGGAATTCTTTTTCGATTAATTGACACAGCTGGAATCCGAGAAACAACCGAAACAATCGAAGCTTTAGGTATTGAGCGTTCGCAACAAAAAATAGAACAAGCAAGCATTGTTTTATGTATGGCAGACGCAAGCAACCCAGAAAATGTGGCGCAAGTTCAAGCTTGGCAAACGGATTTAATGGAGCTTCATCCCGACAAACAGGTATTATTAGTGCTGAACAAAGTTGACATCAACAGCATTGAAATAGAAAATAGCATAGCAATAAGCGCCAAAAAAGGATTGGGAATTGACCAATTAAAAAGTAAACTCGTAGCACTAATCATTGGAACTTTTGACTTACAAAGCGAAACAATTGTTGCCAATGCACGCCATCACGAAGCCTTACTGAAAACTGCAAGTGCACTCGAAAAAGCACAATACGATTTAGACAACGGAACTACGGGAGATTTCATCGCAATGGACATTCGAGAAGCGATGCGCCAACTCGGAAATATCACCGGAGAAATCCAAATTGATAAAGATTTGCTTGGGAATATCTTTAGTAAGTTTTGTATCGGTAAATAATTATCGCAAATCAAAAATCTATTAATGAAAAGTGTAAAGCCCAATTTACTGTTGTTTTTGAAATATTAATTGTTGTTTTTTTGATGAATTATATCTTAGCTATGCATCCAACAGTTGAGGTAGATTTTTTAGGTAATTCAGGCTGATATTATGGCATTTAAATTCACTTAAAAACATTTAAATTTCATTAAATTTCAGTTAATTACTTCAAATATTCATTTCTATTATTAAAGAGTGGTAAGTTTGAATCTAACTTAAGAATAAGTAATAAATTTATTATAAATATGAATCAAATACAATTGATTGCATTGGGGTTTAATTGTTTTTGAATCATGTGGTGGTTCAAACAAACCATCAAAAACAAAAGAAGACAAATAATCTACTATTTTTGATTTAATAATACTATTTTTGATTTAATAAATTAAGTTTATGATAAGAATACTTATTTTGATAATCCTAAATTTCGGGTTTAATTACGTAGTTTATTCTCAGAACAAAGAAAATAATACTGAGAACCAATTCGTCGATTTTCCAATGAAGGGAGAATTTATTTATTATGATTTAAAACATACTACTAATAATCTTAATCATGATTTGATTTTTTATTTTGACATGGATCAAAGTGATTTTTACAATAATTTTATAACTAAATCCTTTAATCTGTCAACAAATGCTTTTTCTAAAGGGACTCAATGTAACATTTCTCCTCCATTCCCAAGGGAAGCCGGAGAATTAAACATTAATTTACCAGCTGGAGTTGCACTACTTGACCAAAATTTGCTTTTTGCTCTTGTCACATGGAAAAAATTCAAAGTTAAAGAGACTATAGTTTCAGCAGTTGTCAAACTCGAAGTAACCAGTAAAAATTCATATTCACTGGTTTTTACTAATTTTTTAATTACTTATTATGGTTATGAAGGAGCTAAATGGAAATCTGAAACTTTAGATTTGGAGGTAGTTATTGGTGAATTAAAGCAAAGTGGAAAATTAGATGGAAAAATGTATGATAAAACCAATAAGAATATGCTTGAAATTCATAGGATAGTGAAGTCTATTGATGAGCTTTTCGAAACTGAATTACTTAAAGCAATCAAAAGGGATAATTAAAAAAGAGTAAAAATTAAAGAAGATGCTAAAGATTAAGCAAGATATTTAGCGGTTACTTTATTTGAGATTGCCGTTTTTATTATGATTGCTGCTTATGTCGGTCTTTAAAAGATTTTTTGCTTATTTAAAAGGAACTAACTTATAAGTTACTAAACATACCCATTAAAAAATTTAAACCACCTTAAGTAATCGTTTTTGTACCTCAGGCATTTACAAAATAGATAAACAAAGGAAAGTTATATTTAGTATCGGGAAGTGAATCTTTGTTAATCATTGCTATAAAAACAGACCTAGATTAATGACTCAACAATTTATTCCTAACTTAGAAGCTATTCATTTCTAAATTCATAGTACTATGTCTAAAATTCTCATTTTCGGTTTATTTTTAATCCTCAATTTTGGTGTGTTAGCGCTTGGTTCTTTGTTGATGGGCTCCAGTCCGATTGAAAATGAATGGTATGTGCATCTAAACAAAGCACCTTGGACGCCACCAGGTTGGGTTTTCGGAGCGGCTTGGACAACGATTATGTTGTTGTTTACTATTTATTTGACCCTTCAGCAGAAGGAAAAACTCACAAACAAAAGATTTATTTTTCTTTTTACATTACAGTTTTTAACAAACGTTCTCTGGAATCCAATTTTCTTCTACTTCCATTGGATGTTTCTTGGAATGGTTGTTATATTTTTATTATTTGTTTCACTCGTTTTAATGCTCTATTATTTCAAATTAAGTAGTTGGAAATCAGTTTTTTTACTTCCTTATTTACTTTGGTTGACGGTTGCATTTTCACTTAATGCTTACGGTTGGTTTATGAATTAAATTGATTCTCTTGAAAAACACCTTTGTTATCAAATTCAACGTTTTTATTGTGAATTTTTAATTTGAGGCCAAATTTGAAAATAAAGACCTGTTAATTAACACGTTTTAATTTTTAATAAATATAAACCAAAAAAAAAGCCCCAAAACTAGTGTGCAAATTGCATTTCAGAACAAAAAAACATACTTTCAGAACATTATTTTATAAGGGGCAATCCTCTTAATTATATTTGCAGTGTGATTTGAGAGAGAAATCATAATTCTTAAACGTTATATGAGTTTGGTTATCAAAACCTATTGCCGATTTACAAGATTTATCACCAACATCATTGCGTATCCTTCACCGAACTCTGTCTCTCTTAATTTACATCTAACAGCAATACGTTTTATTAGTAAAGATAAAGCAGTAATATTTTCTATATTTGTGTTTAAGCCTTTTTTGCGTTAATCATGTTCAATAACTTTGCTTTTCTTATTACATTTCTAATACTATTTTTAGCGGGTTGTGGTATTGAAGAAGCAAAAATAAGCCACAAAAGTGAACTCGTAATTGCTTCCGATTTTTTAAAATCAAAAGACACTGTTTTATTTAGAAAATTTTCAACAGCTAACAATATTCATATAAAAATAAGATTTCTTAGTTCAGATTCGATTCAGAAAAGCCTAAAGAAAGATGGTTTTAATTCCAATTTTGATCTCGTTTTTGTAAAGTCGTTAGAATCTGTAAAAGACTTGCGTTCAACAACTTTTCATCATTTATCTCTAAATTTCATCAAAGAATCGCTAACTAATTTTCGGTCGTTTCAAAATAACACATGGTTAGCTGTGGGACTTGATCCTTATGTTTTTTCTTATGTTCCAGATACATTAGACGTTCCCACAAGTTATAAAGATCTTACCAAAAACTTCAATTATAGTTGCTTGAATCCATCTGAAAATGCTGTTTTTTTGGCAAACGTGAAGTATCTAACAAAAAAGAAACCAGGCTATTATACAAATTGGAAAAAACAATTTGAAGGAAATTATTTGCCCTTTAACAAGGGTACAGATAGCTTGCCTTCTAAGCAGTTTCTTTTACTTAAATATTCGAAATATTTAGAGAACCCAATTTTAAAAAAGAACAAAAGACGAACGATTAATTATACACTTGATAACTCAGCGCTTTATGCTGATAGAAAGTGTATTGCTGTTGTTTTGGAAGCAAAAAACTTTAAAAATGCTTGTTTGTTTTTGAGTTTTCTCAACACAAAAAATAAAAGCGGATTTTTCTACGAAAAAATAAAAGCTATTCCAATACTTCAAAAAAATGAGACCTATGAGTATGATAAAATTCATGGGATGAGAATTTTAATGATTAAAGAAGACTCATTGCTTATGCATTTATAGCTGTATTTTAACATTTTACGGCACTATTTTTGGTAAAAACGCACTTATGAATTCATTATTATCAATCATTACGGGAATCCTTATTTTTTTCTATACGACTATTGAAGTTCCATACAATTCCATTCAAAAAGCAATGTCGGCAAACGATGCAAAGGCAATTGTTTTAATGGGAAAAGATAAAGTATTGCTCAATATTCTTGGTAAAGAAGGTGCATACAATCATGCGCAAGCCGAAATGGTACTCAATGAGTTTTTTACAAAAAAACCAAAAGGAACATTTACTTTTGTTTTTAAAGGAAAAGAATCAGCTGATGGTGTTTTTACAATTGGTAAATATACTTTTGGTAAAGAATCATACCGGACAACCTTTCATTTCAGAGCAGAAAAATCTGAAGCAAAGATGGAAAGTCTTACTATTGAAAAGGAATAAAATCAAATTCTTTTTTTTCGATTTTTGTTTCTCCTATTACATTTAAATTTCAAGCTTCATTGTTACAGCGTTTTGATTTTGATTTACAAAACATAAAAAACTTTTTTTACAAAAATTTAGCTTCTGCTTAAAGTTAATTTGATAACACAACTTGTTTACAAAAAAACTTGATTATAGATTTTTATTATATATAAAAATAAACCATAACATAAAACAATAACCATATAAAAACACACCTTTAATAAAGCGTTTTTAATAGGGTTTTACATTAAAAACAAGGTTTATAATAGGTTTGCGTTTGTTCATTTGTTAAATCGCTTTAAATTACGTTTTATCTCCCCAAATAGATCAAAAGTATAGAAACATCGCTTGGTGTGACACCAGAAATGCGTGAAGCCTGTCCAATTGTAGCCGGTTGAATTTTTGTCAATTTTTCTACAGCTTCCGAACTCAAACTTTTCAATTGTCTAAAATCAATATCTTTTGGAATTTTCACTTCCTCTAATCTCGTCAATTTTGCTGCTTGTTCTTCTTCGCGTTCTATATAACCTTCATACTTCAATTGAATCTCTGTTTGTGATACAATTTCAGGATGAATAGATTCCATAGATGCTGCTGCTACTTTTGCTTCAGGTGAAACATTTAAAATGTCCTCTAACGAAATGTGTGGACGTGTTATAATGCTTGTTAATTTAACCTGTTGTGTTATCAAAGAAGACTCTTTCTCTGTTAAAACAGGATTGATTTGCTCTGGTGTAATTCCAATTTGACGGAACTGTTTTTTCAACGTTTCTGTTCCTTGAATTTTCTTGTTTACACGTTCTAATTCTTCATTACTTGCAATTCCAATTGAATGAGCTAAAGGAGTCAATCGAATATCTGCATTATCTTGACGTAATAAAATACGATACTCTGCCCTACTCGTAAACATACGATAAGGTTCTTTCGTTCCTTTTGAAATTAAATCATCTATTAAAACACCAATATAAGCTTCGTTTCTGTTAAGAATAAACGCCTCTTTTTCATTATTTTTCAAATGTGCATTAATCCCAGCCATCAAGCCTTGACAGCCCGCTTCCTCATAACCTGTTGTTCCGTTAATTTGTCCAGCGAAATAAAGGTTCTGAATAAGCTTCGTCTCTAGCGTATGTTTTAATTGCGTTGGTGGGAAATAATCATACTCTATTGCATAACCTGGGCGAAACATTTTTACATTTTCAAATCCAGGAATTGTTTTCATTGCTGCATACTGAACCTCTTCAGGTAAAGACGTACTGAATCCATTAACATAAATTTCTACCGTATTCCATCCTTCTGGTTCAACAAAAATTTGATGGCGATCACGTTCTGCAAATCGATTTATTTTATCTTCTATACTCGGACAATACCTAGGACCAGTACTTTTTATAGAACCATTAAACATAGGTGAGCGATCAAATCCTGTGCGCAATAATTCATGTGTTTGTGGATTCGTGTAAGAAATATGACACGACAATTGTTTCTTTAAGGGTTCTGTATTTCCGTAACTAAACTTTGAAGGATTTTCATCTCCTGCTTGTTCTTCCATTTTAGAATAATCCAAAGAACGTCCATCAACACGAGGAGGTGTTCCTGTTTTCATTCTTCCAGCTTCAAACCCAAGTTCAATCAAATCTTCTGTTATTCCAGTAGAGGCCCTTTCTGCTGCTCTTCCACCACCAAATTGTTTTTCTCCTAAATGAATTAAACCATTTAAAAACGTACCATTTGTCAAAATAACTGAAGTAGCATAAATTGGCATTCCAATACTAGTTTTAACACCCACTACCCTATTTTCTTCAACTAAAAGACCTGTGCACATATCCTGCCAGAAATCTACGTTTGGATTCTGCTCTAACAAATAACGCCATTCAGCAGCAAACAACATACGGTCATTTTGAGTTCTAGGCGACCACATTGCAGGACCTTTTGACATATTAAGCATACGAAATTGTATAGCGCTTTTATCGCTTACAATCCCAGAACCACCACCAAGGGCATCAATTTCTCTAACAATTTGTCCTTTGGCCACACCACCCATTGCTGGATTACAACTCATTTGAGCGATCGTGTTCATATTCATTGTCACCAACAACACACTACTACCCATTTTAGCAGCAGCATTTGCAGCCTCACAACCAGCGTGACCTGCACCAACAACTATAATATCGTATTTTTTTAACATATTTCGTGTTTCACGTGAAACAAAATTAGTGCTTATCTATGAAAGTGTTTCACGTGAAACATACTTCTCTAAATAAAAACTTTCTTTTGCTCGCATTAATTTTTCATCTTCTGATGACTTATCCTTGTAACCACATAAATGCAAAACACCGTGGAAAATTACTCGACAAAGCTCGTTAAAGGAACTTACATTAAACTCTTTAGAATTATCTAAAACTCTATCGAAAGAAATAAACAAATCTCCTGAAATAAAGTTTGACTCTGTATAATCGAATGTGATAATATCGGTGTAGTAATCGTGATCTAAATGGGTTTTATTTATTTCTAATAAATACTCATCAGTCACAAATACAACTGTAATATCACCTTCATCGAAACCTTCTGATGCAACTAAATCAGATAGGCTAGAAACAAAAAATTCCGGTTTAAACTCCGGAATTTCTATATCTAAAAATTCAAATTCTATCATTTAGAAAAATAAATATTAACACTATTTCCTACTCCATCAAACTCTACTTCATCAGCTAGATTTCGCATAAGAAAAATACCTCTTCCACTTTCTTTCAAAAGATTTTCAGGTGCTGTAGGATCAGGGAGAGAATCAAAATCAAAACCGACTCCCTCGTCTTTAATTCGAAAACAAAATTCATTTTCTTTATCACCTACTGCTACATCTACTATTAAACTTGCATTTACGCCATTACCGTGATGTATTGCATTATTGACAGCTTCTGTAACCGCAATTAGTACATTCCCATAAGCGTCCTCTTGAACTCCCAAATTGGAGCAAACTTTATCAATCAAATTCTCTACTTCAACAATAGAATTGAATTCTGAGGGCAATTTCAAATGCTCTATAATTGTAAATCCTTCTTTCATAAATAGTTATAACAAAATTAACTAATTCTGATTGAAATACTGATTCGCTTTATCCTTAAAATACTTTCTATAATTCGGATCAATCGAACGCAATAATTCAACTTGCTTCAATTTTTCCTTGTTATACTCCTCAAATATAATTTTGTTACCATTATTTAAATCTTTTCCTGATTTTGACTCTCTTTTCTCTTCAAAACCTCTTTCAAGTAAAGCTTTCTCACTTTCTAAAAGTCGGGTTAGGATATCTCTTTGGCGGTTGATCGTTTCTCTATTAATAGACTTATTAATCAAACTACGCTCTTGTTCTTCTAACTCTTTAATTAAAGGGTTCAATTTATTACCTAAACCTTTTCCTTCCTTATTCAAGTCATTACGCATTTGCTCCAACTTCTGACGTATTGCTGTTTGCTCAGCTGCCATTTTAGCAATTTCTTTATTTCCTAATCCTAACATACTTTGACCAGAATTTCCAGGTTTTCCTCCTGGTTTATCGCCCGGCTTGTCACCCGGTTTGTCTCCTGGTTTATCACCACCTGGATTAGGACCTTTCTGCATTTGCTCTAACTGCTTCTTAAGCATTTCCTTCATATCTTGATTGTTCAACTGAGATCCTGGTTTCGGACGACCTTTACCTGGTTTATCACAACTACCACTTCCCTCTTTTTCAGATTGCATTTGTGACTGCATAGACTGTAAAGCTTCATTTAATAACAATGCCAAGTTATTGTAAGAAGTCATAACAATTTGCTGGTATTTATTTAATTCTTTCTTTTTGTGATCATCAATAGATTCAATACTTTTTGAATGATTTGATTCAATTGTATTCAACTCTTTATCTACAAATGATGCAATCTTAGGTTGACGTTTAGCTAACGCAAGTAAACTATCTTTTACAATCTTAGTGTCATCAATAATACGACGCTGACGTTTTCCTAACTTGATATAAGAAGGATCATTCATATTAACTCTTGCGAAACGATTCATATTCTCTTCTTGATCAAAACTTAAAATCATTAAACTTTCAAGAATTGCTCGTAAAGAATCTATATCCTCTTCTTCTTGTTTCTTATTAGCATCTTTTTGTTTCTTATCCAATTGATCCGCCATTTTTTTCATTTCATCAGCTGCAGATTGTTGCTTTTCACCAGCTTTTTTATCTTTTCCACCACCAAGACTTTCCTTTGAATCTTGCATATCCTTCGAAATTTGCTCCTCCTGCTCTTTTGTATCACCTAACTCCATTGGATTACTCAATTCCTTATTCAGCTCCTTTAGATCGTTTAAATCCTTCTTTAAATCATCGAATTTCTTATTCAAATCCTCTTGCTTTTTAGTAGCTTCTTCTTTCTCAATTTTTTTACTTTCTATTTCTTTCTTTAATTCTTCCTGTTCCTTTGCTAAATCTTTAAGTTCCTTTTCAATATCGTCAATCTTTTCATTAACCTGCAAACGTTTTAACATTTCCAAACTTCTATCTAACTGCTTTTTCATATCTTCAGCAGACTGATCTAGTTCTTCCATTTTTTCTTTTAACTCTTGTTTATCATTTTTCTCTAATAATTTTTTTAAATCATCTAACAATTTTCGTAGTTCATCGTCCATTAACTCTTCCAACAACTTCTCAATCATTTCTTGTTTTTCTAATAACTGTTTATCCATTTCCGACAATTGATTTTTCTCTTGCGTACTTTGATCCATTTGTTCTTTAATATCTTGAAGTTTTTCTATTAAATCTTTTTGTTCTTCTTGTAATTGATTTACCTGATTCATTTTGTTCCAATCCGAAGACTTAGAATTCATCGTTTCTTTTTTCAATTTCTCAACTTTCTTTTGAAAATCTTCTGTTTTTTTCAGAACATCATTTAAATCTTCTTTCGTTTTCTCTTGATCTAATTCACGTTTTTCGTTTAATTCAGAAAGCGTTGGAAGTTGATAAGAATACGTTTGGCTTCGAGTTGCTTTACTTCCATTCACACCATCATTATCATAAACCACGAAATAATACTCGATTTTATCTTTCAATTTCAATTCTTCTCTACTAAAATCAACACCAAAATCGAATTGTGCTTGAGTAGTTGAAAGCGAACGAACTAAAATTCTATTCTCTTTTTTCTTACCATTTTCACTAATAATCTCATAAACAAAATAGCAAGACTTTAAACCATAATCATCTTCTACTTGTCCTTTAAATAACCTAACTCCAGATTTGGTACTATCTATATTTTCACTTACGTAAATACTTGGATGTGAATCTTTTATAACAGAAATAGAACTAGAAAAAGTATCAATCTTGCTTGTAAATTTATTCGTTAAAGAAAAACGTAATTTCGAGTTATCTTTAAATTTATCAGAAATACGAAAGCCAAATTCTGAAACATACCAAACTTTACCTTTCCAACTTAAATCTACTTTCTTAGTGTTTTTAGTGGCAACATTCCAAGTTATTTCCGTCCCTTCTGGAACAACTAAATCACCAGCATTTTGAATAATTTCATTTTGCTTACCTAAATAAGCTGGATACAATAGTTGAGCCTCCATTTTTCCAACAACAGATTTACCAGTCACTGTAATTTTGAAAGGATCACTCTCATATTCATTTGCAACAAAATAAAAATTAGAGGAAGATTTAGGTTTACGAATAAAAGATTTAAAAACATTTTTAGACTTTCGTTCCATTAGGAAACGTCCATTTTCGCAAACTAAATAAACTTTATCAGGAAGAAAATTTCCTTTAAGTGTTAACTCAATTGGAACATCCTCCCCTTCTTCCACTTGTAGATTTGATGTGTTTACATTGAAAGAAAAAGGTGCTTCGATTTTGAACTCTCTATCGTAATTCACTACTCGTTCTGTCCCCTGAGTTAAAAGTGAAGGAACAAAAATTCCTAAAGCCATTAAAATCAAAATTAAGGGAGCTACAAATTTTAAATACTTTCGATTATCTTTTAAATCAATAGCAGAAGTGAAAGGAATTGTTGATAACTGAACAGAACGTTGCTGAACACTTGCGTTTAACAATTCAATGTTTCGTTCATTATTGTGAATCGCATCTTGCAGCTGGAGTGTATTTTTTAATCTATCGGAAATCTCAGGGAAAAAATTACCAATAATATCAGAAGCTTGGTAGCGATTAATTCTTTTTCCAAAAGCGTATAATTTACTCAGCGGAACTAAAATGTATTTGAATAAAATTACCAGGTTTATTCCTAAAAAACTAAAGAAAAGTAGAGCACGTGTAGTAGAACCAAAGCGACCAAGGTATTCTAGAGAAGTTGTTAGTAAAAAGGAAAAAAGTAAAATGCCAACAAAGAAAAACAAACCTTTGACGATTTCATTTTTATAAAACTTGCGTATGAATGCATCAATTTGATCTAACAAACGTTCAAAAGAACTATTCATATTTTTAATTTCTTAAAGTGTTGATAACTGACAAATAACTAACGAAAAGTTTTTATTTCTGTTCTAACAAAAAATGTGCAACTTGTACACTGTTACGAAATTAGAATTTATCTCTTGAGTAATCGATTTCACTTAGGATTATTTAACGGTGATATAAAAGTAATTCAAAAATCCTAAATCGAAAGTTTTCCAAGATTTAGCTTATCTATTATAATATATTTTTTTAAAATTAATTTATAAAGAAATTGGTTGTTATTATTAAGGCTGTTCATTTGTGTAAAGAAAAAAAGGTCTTTCCTTGCTTTTAAAAATATTAAAAATGACCGCTTGGTTATGAACAGTTAGAAAGTGGTTTAATTGCTTTTAAAACAACTAATTAAATACTAATTAACAATTCGATATTTTTTAGTTAATATGGATAAAAAAAAGTGATTGTTAATAACGTTTTGGTGGATAAAGTGTGATGAAATCACCCAAAAAAAGAGGCTAACTTTTATTGTCAATTGAATTCAATTTTGGTTTGGAATAATAAATTTAAAAAGCAAGTTTTTCTTTTTAAAAGTTACGAACGCTTATTAACAATTCACGCACAAAAACTGATAATAACTCATTTTATAGAATCAAGTAAATACAAGGATTTTGAACGGAATGAAAACACGTTTTGTTTATAACTAGGTTGAAATGTGGATAAGGGAATTTCACTTGTTATTTTGGAAAAGAAGCGGTATTTATCACGTTGGGGTAAATAAAATTGCTAATTACAAACTCAGAATTGCGAACGTATTTCATTTGCGATTTTGGAAAAGAAGTGGTATTCATTTCTTTAAGGTTAATTTAATTGCTAATTGCAAACTCAGAATTGCGAACGTTATTCTCTAACGATTTTGGAAAAAAAGGGTATCTTATATTCAAAATTAATAAGCGTTTTGGTTATCCGTTCGCAATTAGCAATTCTTAGCTCGCAATTAATAAGCGTTAAGCGAGTCCATTTCTCTCTTTTGTTGTTTTTATTATGCTTGTTAACAATCTTAATAGTTCTTCACAGTCTTTTAATAATGGTTTGGAGGTAGATGAAGATAAATAATCTGTTGCACCTAAAAGTTTAATCCAATAAATAGATTCATTTGCTTCTTTTCGTGAGATTGAAAGCTTGTGTACAAAATCTTTAATTGATTGGCTATGTTCAGCTTCAGTTATGTTCGCACCAATTGAAGTTCCAGATCTTAAAAGTTGTTTTGATAAAATAAATTCACGTTTTGAATTAGTTAATTCCTTGTAGGTTTCAATGATTTGAATTGAAAAATTGAAGCTTTTAGTTTGAATAATACTCTCTGTTTTCATTACTTTTTTTACATTAAGATAGTGAAAAAGATAAGTTTTTGAACTTTTTAATGTGAAATATTTGTTCGAGAAGTTTAATTAATTGCTAATTACGAACTCAGAATTACGAACGTTTTTCATTAACGATGCTAGAAAAGAAGTTGTATTCACCACTGTGAGGTTAATTTAATTGCTAATTACAAACTCAGAATTGCGAACGTTATTCTCTAACGATTTTGGAAAAAAATGGTATCTTATATTCAAAATTAATAAGCGTTTTGGTTATCCGTTCGTAATTTGCAATTCTTCGTTCGTAATTAATAAGCGTTTTGGTTATCCGTTCGCAATTCGCAATTTTTAGCTTGCAATTAATAAGCATTACGGTTATTCGTTCGCAATTTGCAATTCTTAGCTCGCAATTAATAAGCATTACGGTTATTCGTTCGCAATTCGCAATTCTTAGCTTGCAATTATTTTTCTTTCTCCTTCTTCTTCACCTCTCTGTCATTTACCAAAACGAATCTTGCGCTTAAGAAAATATTGTTTGCCGGGAAGTAATTAGTTGAACTTTTGCGCATCGGAAACAAAAATTGATAGCCTGTTTGTAAATGAATTTGCCAAACTTTATAACCTAAAACGGGCGTGAAACCAAAGCGGTATTTTTCGAAGTTGGTTCTTGCACAAATTGTTGCCCCATAAGTTAAACTTATATTATCTTTACGAAACCAATACCCCATATCGTAACCTAAAATAGGGTTCCAATTAGAAAAATCGTATGAATAATTGACTCCGAAGTGAAAAGCATTTGTTGATGGCGATTTTAGTTTTCCTTGTTTCCGTTGACGTTCCAAACCAATTTCACCGGCATAAAATCGACCACTTTGAACACCAAAATAAGGTCCTGTTTTGACAATTGTTTTTTCAATTTTCTTATCACCAAAAAGCTGTGCGCTTAGTTGGAAATGAACCAAACTAAAAAGAATAAAAAGACTATTTACCGTATTTCTCATGAATTTCAATTACTGTTTTAACATCTTGTGCATCTATACCTAATGAATCGGCAATTGTTCTAGCTCTTTGCACTTCATCATAGGTCATTTTGGCTTCGTTGGCTGTTTGTTGAATCTCGATAACGTTAATGAGTTCGGTATGTTTCACTCCTGGAAGCGAATATTTTAAAACACCTGTATTAAGCGCATACATAAACGACTTTTCTTTGTTTGATTTCTTAATTATCTTCTCCTCTTTATCAAAGGAAACTAAGAAAACAAGAACGCAAGCGGTCAAATAAAGCCACTTAAAAACGCCAAGTGTTGCTCCAACAACTTTATTAAAAGCGGATAATTGTGCGATTTTTAACACTTGCTCAAGTGCTTTTCCTCCAAAATAAACCATTGCACCCACCAATAAAAACAACACAATAAAACTAATAGCTGGCATATATGAATGTGCTTCTTTCCCAAATTCCATATACTTTGAAAATTTATCCGAAAAGTTAAAAGCAGCATACAATCCAACAACAAGCGCTAAAATTGTAAAAAGCTCCATAATAAAACCTTTTTGAAATCCTTTCCAAGCGCCATAAAGCAACGGAAGAACCAATAAGATATCTAAAATTTCCATAGCGGAAAAATAGGGTGATTTTCTTTTAAAAAATGAATAGTCGTTATTTCTTCTAAACATTTTTTTGTCAGTTATTAATTTAGTTGTTATTCTTGTGATATGCTGATCAATCCATACAACGACGAATATTTTATGAAACAAGCCTTGCAAGAGGCAAAAAACGCATTTGAAGAAGATGAAGTTCCTGTGGGCGCAGTGATTGTTTGTAAGAATCAAATTATCGCACGCGGACATAATTTAACAGAAACCTTAACTGATGTTACTGCTCACGCTGAAATTCAAGCTATCACCGCAGCGGCACAGTACTTAGGTGCAAAATATTTGAAAGAATGTACGCTTTATGTAACTGTTGAACCTTGTTGTATGTGTGCAGGTGCTTTGTTTTGGTCACAAATTGATAAGGTTGTTTTTGGTACGCGCGATGAAAAAAGAGGAGCAGGAACAGTAGGTAAAAGTTTATATCATCCTACAACTTTAGTTGTGAATGGTGTTTTAGAAAAAGAATGTTCTGATTTGATGAAGGATTTTTTCGGAAAAAAAAGGAAATGACTAAATCAATTTTTTGATTGCAATAAAAACAAAGTCTAATCTTAAAAAACAAGTGTTTAATCGAAGTGAAATCCATTTAGTTAATGTTTGCAAACTAAATTGGCCTTGAATTTCTAGGTTTTCACTTCTTTCTCTTAAAAACAGGCACTGTTGAGCAAGGTTCGCCATACATTATAGAAAGAACAACGGGCTGTAATTTATTCAATAAGGTCACCATTGCAAATTCTGGACAACTGATGTCGCTGCAACCTTTAATAATCACTCGTTTTTCCTTGTAATTTTCCAAATCTAAACCTTGAATATTTTCAGCAATTAACTGTTTTTCAAGGTCTGATTTATTTCCAACGACTATAGTTTTTGTGTTACCAATCAATGCGGAAGCTACTAGCATAAAAGCCCACGTTGGCACAATAGCGTCCGCAGAACAATGAATATAAATCGCTTTTTCGGTATATTTTGACCAATCTTCAGATTGAATCCAAGCACGGAAATCTTTTTCTCGAAGTACAAAACCTTGCCATAATTGACTGGCCAAATCAATTTCAATGATTTCAGTTTTCGGTTTAAAATCAGCCAAATCCATTTGAACTAAACCGCTTTCTTTGACTTTGTTTTTGATTTCTTCCATAGTACAAATTTAATGACTACTTGAAAACAAATGCTTGAGATGTGTTTTATTTTGCAGGTAACAAAAAAACGAAGCTTAAAAAGGCTTTTTTTAAAATAATTGACTTACAATCAGCTCAATTTGAGTATTATTTTTCCTTTGTTTTGGATTAAGTGAAAAATAAATTAATCTTCATCCTCACCAGCAGAAACCTTGAAAGAATTACTCACTTCCGGATGCGTGATTTCTCCACCTGTTTGACCAGCAGGGTAGGAGAAGTAAATTACAGCAACACTGATTAACAAAACAATATACATTGAAAGGTCTTTAAATGGATGTTTTTTCCAGTTGAACCAGAATGCAACTATTGAAAACAAAGCTAAAACATAAGAGAGCCAAGTAAAAGTTTCGGCTGCTTCTTCATGTTCGTGGATTAAGTCGTGACTACGCTTCAATTCTTCAACAATCTCCTCGGCTCCTTCACCTGTTGAAAAGGCTATAAATGCAAAGATTCCACTGAAAATAAACATCGCCAACGAAACACGCTTGACAATTTCGGACTTGAATGCAATACCAACAATTAAAATAATAAGACCTAATAATGGTAGAAAAATTGGAAAGTGATTTACTAGTAAATGTAAGTGTGCTGCGTTGTTCATAATTTTTGTTTTAAGTACTAGTTACGGAAAATAGGAGCAAACGTTACGTTTTATTAAACTTTACAATTGTAAATCCATTATTTTTGCAGTATGAAAAGATGGAGAATTAAAGAAATTTTAGGCCAAGAAGGTCAATCGCTAATAAACACAGAAATAACAGTAAAAGGTTGGGTGCGTGCATTTCGTTCCAATCGTTTTATACAAGTCAACGACGGATCATGCATGGGAACAATACAAGCCGTTGTTGATTTTGAAAAATTCGACGAAGCTTTACTAAAACGTATCACTACTGCATCATCAGTAGCTTTAACAGGAAATTTAGTTGAATCGCAAGGCTCAGGACAAGCGGTTGAATTACAGGTAAATACAATTGAAATTTTGGGTGATGCTCATCCAGATGATGTTCAAAAAACGGTCATGCAACCAAAACGTCACAGTTTGGATTTTTTGCGTGAACAAGCACATTTACGATTCAGAACAAATACGTTCGGTGCGGTTTTTAGAATTCGTCATTCGGTTGCTTATGCCATTCATAAATTCTTTAATGACCGTGGATTTTTCTATTTGCACACGCCAATCATCACCGGTTCTGATGCAGAAGGTGCTGGTGAAATGTTCCATGTTTCGACATTAGACCCTAAGAATCCACCACTAAATGAAGACGGTTCTATCAATTACAAAGAAGATTTTTTTGGAAAATCAGTGAACTTAACCGTTTCCGGACAGTTGGAAGCAGAGTTAGCGGCTTTGGCTTTAGGACAAGTGTACACGTTTGGACCAACTTTTCGTGCTGAAAATTCAAATACTTCCCGTCACTTGGCGGAGTTTTGGATGATTGAACCAGAAGTGGCATTCAACGACTTGAAAGACAACATGGATTTGACGGAAGATTTCTTGAAATATATCTGTTCATACATCGTTGATAATTGCGAAGAAGATTTGAAATTCTTAGACGATCGCGACAAACAAGAGCAAGCGCAAAAACCTCAAAATGAGCGCAATGAATTGTCTTTAATCGAGCGTTTGCAATTTGTCATCAACAATCCATTCAAACGTTTGACTTATACTGAAGCGATTGACGTGTTGATGAATTCAAACCACTACAAAAAGAAAAAATTTAAATATCCTGTTGAATGGGGCATTGACTTACAAAGTGAGCACGAGCGTTATTTAGTGGAAAAAGAATTCAATTGCCCAGTGATTTTAACAGATTATCCAGCGAAAATCAAAGCGTTCTACATGCGTTTGAACGAAGATGGAAAAACAGTGGCAGCAATGGATGTTCTATTCCCTGGAATTGGGGAAATTGTTGGAGGTTCGCAACGAGAAGAACGCTACGACCAACTATTGAAAAAATGCGAAGAGTTTAATATTCCTGCAGAAGAATTATGGTGGTATATGGACACGCGTAAATTCGGTACTGTTCCCCACGCAGGTTTTGGTTTAGGCTTCGAACGTATGGTGATGTTTGTTACAGGAATGTCAAATATTCGCGACGTAATTCCTTTCCCAAGAACGCCACAAAACGCGGAGTTTTAAGCAGAAATTTCGATTGAAATAATATACCAATAACTAATTTTAAGTTGTTGTTGGTTTTAATCTTGATATACTTTTTACTTTTCCAAACAGTCCGTTCTAAATCCCTAAATTTGCGAGCGCTCAAAAATTTTGCTTATGAATGAAATTACGATCAAGCAAGCTCAAAAAACAGTTGACGATTGGATTAAAACAATTGGTATTCGCTATTTCGATGAAATGACCAACACTGCCATTTTAATGGAAGAAGTAGGAGAGGTTGCAAGAATTATGGCGCGCAGATACGGTGAACAAAGCGAAAAAGAAAGTGACAAAAACAAAGATTTGGGAGATGAAATGGCCGATGTTTTATTCGTTCTAATTTGTCTTGCTAACCAAACAGGAATAGACTTAGAACAAGCTTTGATTAAAAATTTAGACAAGAAAACAATGCGTGATAAAGAACGTCATGCGACTAATCCAAAATTAAAATAATGACAGAATTAAGCTCCAATTACAGCGAACGATTAATCAAAACACTAAAAGCTGGACATTCTGTTTTATCCATAGCTGGTCCAGAAAATTACGGTGAATTATTGCCAGAAATTGTAAAACTATTTGTTCCCGAAGCAGCTGAAGGTTCTCCAAGAGCAATCATTTTAGTTGCAAACGATGACGGTGCAAAAGCTTATCATGAAGCGATGGCAAAGGCTGTAAAAGCGTTAGATTTAACTGTTGATTTGGTTTTCGAAAAAGGAAGTAAACTAAAGCAACGCAACGATTTGTTTGACGGTACAGAAATAATAATCGGAACTACTCGTCGAGTTTGTGAATTGTATTTTCAAAATGGATTCAATATTGGAAAGTTAAAATTATTTGTAATTCTTCAAATTGATGAGCAAATTCGTGCTGGAAGCAAAGGATATATTTCTCGATTGGCAGAAAGTTTACCTAAATGTCGTCAGTTGGTCTTTTCAAGAGTGGAGGATGAAGAAAGATTGAACGATTATATGGAAACGTTTATTGGAAACTACCAAGTGGTGGAAGCGTGAGGGGATAATGGATTACAGATTGGAAGATTGCAGATTAAAAAAACCCTTAATTGTTGACCGAGGCTCTCGTGTTGACTGAGGCTCTCGAAGGCAACACCACCCAATTTAAATATCCTGTAAATCAACCATTCGCATTGCGATAAATGCTTTTAGAACACGTTCGCCAACACCAGGAACTTCAACGTGAATCAAATACATTCCGGAGGCGATTGGAATATTTGCTTCGTTGGTCAAAGTCCAATCTTGATAGGTTATCGGACTGTCTTTTTCAAATCTTCTAACTCGTTTTCCGTTACTAGTATAAATCGTAATAGTACAACGTTCTGGCAAGTTGGTGATTTTTATGCGGTTATCTAAGCGATTTCGTTCGTATTCTGAAAAGGCATTATACGGATTTGGAACGACATTGATTAAATCAAGTGCGTCTTTCAAGGCATTCACACTTCCAATTAAGGTGCGCTCTGTTTTCATACTCCAAGAATACATTGGTTTTCCTCCGTTTTTTCCTGTGGTAACTAGGTTCTTGTATTCTTTATTGATGCGAAGTTTAATAATAGCATCTGTTGAAAGTAAACTTTGTCCAGTTCGCAACATTGGATACATCACCCAAGACATACTTCCATAAAGTTCTCGTTTAGCTTGTGCAGAATTTGTTTCAACTTCTGACCATTTTTGATAGAGAAAGTTACTTGCCGTGTTTTCGGCTTCACTTGGAACATAAGCTGGAAAATCAAACCCAGGAACATATCCGTTGAGACTTGCTTGCTTGTAACTGAATATATAAATTGGATGAACTCCACCCATTAAAGGCGTTCCAACGTTGCTCACCAATCGTTCTGTCGGATTCCAAATCATATCCGCGCCATTTTCTCCACCTAAGAATGAATTTTCTCCAAAAGCCATATAAAGTCTAGCACCAGATTCTAAATCAATGGCATATCCAGGAAACCAACCCATTCCATTTCCAGTGCCATCAGGTTGACCATTTTTACCCACGCTTGGACTTTTGCGCATTCCACCAGACAGAGCATTCCCAATATTTAAATTAGCATCTCTTCCTGTTTCAATAACCGGACAACGCGTCCATAAAGATTGATTGGTCGTGAAAACAATATTTACACTTGGTAAAAAACTGATGGAAGAATTTGATTTAGCTGAGCCAGGACCAGCTGTAAAATTGTAGTATGATAAAGGCATTTTATCCGCTTGATAACCAACCAAACGATGTGGAGCAATAATTCCGTCTAATAATCCTTCAAATTTGCTATCGTCATCAACGGTCGTTTCATCTTTGTAATTACAAGGATTTAAATACGTTGGTCCATCAGGTAAACAATCTAAGTCTTGGTCGGGAGTATAATCTCCTGAGCGAATCCAATTGGTTGGATAAAAGGCATCGTTGTCTTGAACACCTGTCAACCAACGTTTAGAAGAATCTGCAAATGTCAAGGAAGACTCAATCATTGTTGTTGTCTTTGATGGTAAACCAGCTGCAGTTGTGAAGAAATATCTTTCTTGGTAAATTTGAACTGAAATTCCCCATTGCGGAATAATTTGTTCGTTGTCGTTTGCAATTGTTAGTTGTGAGGAAACTGAATCGAGTAGTTCTCCATCTTTTTCATCGTAGCGATAAACAATCCAAGAGGCTGTATCAGCAGCGTTTCCAGATGTTCCAGAAGTATAATTTCTAAATTTACATTCAAAATAACCATCTGCAAGGTTTAATGGGTCAACGACTTTTACATTGATTGGTGTTTTTCCATTTTTATAAGTTGGTGTGTCAAAGAATCCATTTTCAAGAATTGTCGCAAGCGAATTATCTGTCAATTCTAAAGCTCGATTTCCATTTCCGTAACCATCTAATCTGGTAATTTCTGGCGACATTCCATATTCCAAATAATGTAAAGTTCCACCCGCTTCTGGTTGCGGATTGTGAGGGATTGCTTCCATTACTTTCACTTCGCCAACAGCTGCTTTTCTACTTGCGATGTATCTTTTCTTTTGGCCGTCAATCGAACTTGGATCGTCGGGAATATATTGCTTGAAATTGTTATGTGCATAAGCAACTGCAATGAAATAATAACGCTTGAAATTTACCAATTTAGGACTTCCCAATGCAAATAAATCCCGTTCCACTCTGAAACTGTGACGAATTCCTTTGTTATCTCCATTCACGCGTTCAACAGGGATACTTGCGTTCAAATCGTCGCTAAATTCAAAATTGATGATTTTACTGATGTTGTCTTTGATATCACATTGAGCGACTAATCTTGCTTTTGCTGGATCGCTCAAGTCAGAAACAGAAGTTTTGTTGTCTTTTAATTGATAAATCTGATAGCCCTGAAAGCGATAAAAATTGTCAGAATTTGGATTTCCAGAAACAATAAAAGGATCAAACTCAGCGTATTTTTCATTGAAATTATTAGAATTTGATGGATTTGAAATCGTTAAAATGACTTCATTACTCAATTCTTGAATTTGTAAATCTGGAGCGTGCGGTCCTTCTAAAACTTTAAAACAATTTTCAAAAAGAGCTTGTGCTTTGTCATCGGCACGTCTTAAAGATTCAACTGATTCAAAAGGTTCGCCAGTAGTTGAACGAGCCCAAGCAACCCCAACTGTGATATTATTTACAGCTCCTGGTTTTAAAACAAAAGGTCCTGCGGATTGCACAAAACGTCGATCGTTTGGAGTATTATTGGCTGTTTGTTCTGTCCAATTTGCTTGTGGTACACCACCAGTTCCCCAGCCAAGTGGGTCGGTTGTCCCTGGAAACATAAAATCACAAGGCACTAATGGATTTGCTTCTGGAGAAGAAATATGTCCACTTCCACCGTAAACAAATTTGCTTCCATCTTTCCATATTCCTCTAAGATAATTATAATAATCAGAAGCGCTTGTGGGGTCTGTTTGACTTGGATTAGCACCATTTGTTGTGTTAGAATAGTACAAAAATCTTCTCATACCAAAGCGCTCATTGTCAATAATATTATCGCCAAAACCAATTCCGTTTAACGCTTCATTATTTCCAATTCCAAAAGCATTATCGATTCCGTCGTTATCTTGATATGGTCCTTCAAAAAAATCAACCCCAACTGCTGGAGGGGAATAACCATAACCTTTATAACCTGCATTGTCACCATCAAAATTATCGCCGTTGTAATAATATCCCAAACCTCTGCTTACATCACAACCGGTATAATCATCTTGTGGATCACCAAGCGCTCCGTCAGTGAAAAATCCGAAATAGGTATTGTAAAGCGTTTGTGTTCCACGATTGATTAATTCATAATTATAAAAAGTCATATTATTGATTTCATCGTTGGAAGAAAAAGCAAAAGCTTGTGCTCTAATTTCCATCCCAATTGGGTCAGCACCCGTTTCGGTATGAATATTTCCTTTATCATTCATTACCCACCAAAAATTCTGGTCGCCATAAAGGGAAACCTTACGGTCAACACTACATTCTTTTGTACGTTTCAAGTCATACCAAGGGAAATCACCATCTTGCCAATTGTAGTTTCCATCACTATTAAAATCAAAAAAGGGTGCTAAATAATAATCTTGACCTTGCGAAACATCACCGTGAGCAGGCCAATTTTTTATCACTTCTGGAACTTTATAACCTGGAAATAATTCACTTTGCGTATTGGTTCCGTTCGTATTATCAGCGATTCCTGCTTCGTACCAAGCGTTAAACTCGCGCACCATATCTTGTGTGGTCACAAAATGTTTGTCGTATTTTTTACAGTTTTCGTAATTCGTTTCAGCTGTAACGTTTGACAAAGGTCCCGACCAATAATCTTGACCATTTCGATAACGCAATGCTGCCAATTTAAGTTGATTGTTTACATCAGTTCCCCCCAACCACAAGGCCGCTGTGAAAAGCGCCATAATCCCAGAATTTTTTGGGATTTCATACATTGAATTATTTTGATTCGGAATCTGCCAAAGATTTCCTGCTGTATGAATCATAGCACGCACATTGTTCAACTCCATGAAAGTTGTGGTTGTTGGTGGTGCACATCCTGCTGCTTTTGCTGGTGGAGTTTTTATTTTATAGGTGCCATTGAAAACTTGGGAAAAGCTCACAAGGGTTAGATTAATTGAAATAAAAAAAACTAGAAACCGCAGCATTTTTATGAATTTGCTATGAATTTAGAAATAAAATACGTGGTAATCGTAACTTTGAATCATGAAAGCACTACTAACAAATACAGACGTTCAATTCTTGGTGGAGTCGTTCTACGCAAAAGTTTTGAAAGATGTGGATTTAAAACCTTTTTTCAAGCACTTGGATTTTGATGCGCACCTACCAAAAATGATTCACTTTTGGAGTTTTGTTTTGCTCGATGAACCTGGTTATACGACCAATGTCGTTGAAAAACATTTGAATATGCCACTTGAACCAATTCATTTTCAACGTTGGCTTACCTTGTTTAATGAAACTATAGATGAACTATTTGAAGGTGAAAAAGTGGAATTAGCAAAACAAAGAGCTGCTGTTATTGCTTGGACGATTGAAAGTAAAGTTAAGAAATAAGTAACTTTTAGAATTTCGCTTTTCAGATTAGGGTAGAAATTTTCAATTACTTATTGATTACGAATGTACTTATAGAAGAAATCTACCACTTTACCTCAAAAACTCCGATTTTAGAATAGCTGGTTTTCCTCTTAAATCAAGATAGTGAATATCGAATTTTAGAATAGTTCCTTCTGGTAATTTACTGATGTTTTGTTTGACAACTTCCGATAATTTTGAACCTTTAACCGTAGTACTTGTCGAGTCGTAAGCGATATCAATTTGCGTTATTGTGGTGTTGCTTTCTAATCCTTCATCGGGAAGTTTTATTTCAAAGTTTAGGTTGTTTGGGTCAATTTTTTCACCTGAAGAAACATTGCCAATATAGAGCGTTTTCCGCGGAGATCCTTTTAATTTTACGGGAAACTTATCAATTATAACTTTTTCTCGTTCGTTTGTTTCTGGATTTACAAGGTAATCGAACAAAATCATTTCTGCTTCCAAACGCGTAACAGTATCCATCATTTGGATTAAATACGTTTTGTGTTTATTGGTACGTTCGACAATAAATGTGCCGTCAAAATTTACTGGAAAACCTTTTTCAGCGTAGAAAGAATTGGCATATTCTCGGTAGAAAACAGAGTCTTTTTTTCCGTTGAAAAAGTAAGTGTTGTCTAACTGAGAAAATAAATTCCAAGTGTTAAAAAGGACAGCGATAAGGAATATAGTTTTTAATGACATCCGATTTTATCAATACGTTTCTGATGGCGACCTCCTTCAAAATCTGTGCTAAAAAATACGTCTACGATTTCCAAAGCTTCTTCTTCTGTTAAAAAGCGAGCGGGTAAAACAAGAATATTTGCGTCGTTGTGTTGACGAGCTAACTCAGCGATTTCTTTTTTCCAACACAAAGCACTTCTAATTCCTTGGTGTTTATTTGCGGTCATATTGATACCATTTCCAGAGCCACAAATCAAAATTCCAAACATTCCGTTGTTTGCTTCAACTTTGCTTGCAACAGGATGCGCATAATCAGGATAATCAATGCTTTCTTCGGAATGACAGCCAAAATCTTCGAGGTGTTTACCTTTTGCGGTCAAGTGTTTGATTATGGTTTCTTTAAGCTGAAAACCCGCGTGGTCAGCGCCGATAGGAATAATTTGAGAAGACATTTGTTTTGTTTTTGTAAAAGTAGGAATAATTGCAAATGGATTACCATAACGCTTATTAATTGCAAACGAAGAATTGCGAATGGATAACCGTAATGCTTATTAATTGCGAGCTAAGAATTGCAAATTGCAAACGGATTGCCATAATGCTTGGTAATTACAAACCAAAAATTGCATATTGCGAACGGATAACCAAAACGCTTATTAATTGCGAATCTAAGATACCACTTCTTTTCCAAAATCGTTAGTGAATAACGTTCGCAATTCTTAACTTGCAATTCGCAATTAAATTAACCTCAACGTGATAAATACCACTTCTTTTCCAAAATCAATAGAGAAAAAGTTTAGCTGTTAAAAAACTACTTAATCAAAATCTCAACGCGTCGATTTGCTTCTTTTTGAAGTGCGTCTTTTGGGTCGGGGTAAACAGGCTTTGAATTTCCGAAACCAATTGCTGTCAAACGCTTTGGATCGATTCCAGATTCTACTAAAAAGTCTAAGATTCGTAAGGCTCTTTTCTTGGATAAACGAACAGAAAATAAACCACTAAATGTTTTATCTTCGTTGACGTGTCCTTGAATTTCTATAGAGATTTTTGGATTCAAAACCATAAAATCGCGTAAACGTTCTATACGCGGATAAGAATCTTCTAAAATTGTTGCTAATCCCGGAGAAAAGTAAATTTCGTCCAGTTTTGCGGTTGTGCCTCTTTTGAAAGGTAAGAGTTTGATTGTGTCTTTGGTGTGACCAGCACTTGAGATTTTGTATTCAATTAAATCTTTTGAATTGTAACCTTCCGCATCTATTTTTATAGTGCAATTTTTTAAGGTTTTATTAAGGTTTAAAAACAAATCGCTCGCAAAATAAGTTCCATCTATCTCCGATTGACATGAAATCGAAATACGAGCTGTTACTGGTTTCTTGGTGATTTCATTGATGACATGAATGGAATAAATAGGTTTAGCTTTGTTATAAACCAAATTCATTGTAAGTGTATCAACAAATTCTTTTCCTTTTTCATCGGTTGGCATAAATTTCAATTCAAAATCAATTTTAGCTTTGCTTTTTTCTTGAGCAATGAAAAGAACAACATATTCAAAACCATCCAATAAATCGACTGTAACATTTTCTAATTCTAAGCAACTCGACTTCATTTTCATAAAAACAGGTTCTGCTTTTTTGGTGGCTAAATCGATACAGCTTGAACCAACATTCGTTTTGAAAACAACGATGTGAAAACTATCAATTTGTGACTTGCATTTGATTTGAAGTTTACCTCGTTTTCCGGGTTCAAACTTTGTCCAAATTTGATTTTTAGATACACTCATATTTTTGATGTATCCATAAACTTCTGATTTATCTACGCCTTTTTTTCCTGTGAAACTTAAGCTATAGGGAGTTGCTGAATTTAATTGCACGCTTCCTCTACACACGCTGAAATCATTCTTTTGATTGAAAGAAAAAAAACTAACGTGAACTAAAAGGAAAGTAAAAAATAAGTTTCTCACAAATCTTTTAACGGACTATTTCATTTTTAGTTTCAAATCACCACTCAACTGCGTCCTCACAACGATTGAACGCTCACTTAGGTAAACCGTTTTTATTTTAACAACATCAATAATTCCTTTCATTGAAATGTCTTCGTTAAGATTGGTGCTCAATTGTTCTGAAATCATTTTGCGACTATCTTCCAACATTGGCGTCATTTCAAACACGGCATTTTTCTTGATTTCTGATAAAATCCGATCACTAAATAACCATTTCGCAGACTTCAGCAAAACGCTTTTTGTTTCAAGGTCAAAATCCAATTGATCCATATAAAGCACTTGTTTGACTGTGTCGATTTGTGGAACACCAGTTAAATATAAAGTTCCCTTTTTCGAGCCTTCAAAAGACATTTTAAATAGCATTTTATTGTCTTGTGTGCCATCGATTCCCAATTGGGTTACAATTATTTTTTTACCCTTCAAATCTAAGACTTTTCCTTTCATCTGTTTATTTAGAATCGAAGAAAGCGAATCATAGGAAGCTTTAATATCAATGGATAAATCGAAGCCTTTTTTCTTTTTGTATTCTTCTAATTTTGGGAGAGAAGTTTCTTTGATTTCGCGGGTATTTGTACTTACAATTGGTGAAACGCCCAAATTCAAATTTATGCTCACTTTATCTTTGCTAAAAGTAGGTTCACTAAAAGCCATCGATTTTGGAAAAAGGTACATAAATCCGTAGGTATCTAAAGCAATTGGTTTTTGCAATTCTTTCCAAACATCTGCTAAGATTGCTTTTAAATCAACACCTTCAATTTGTTTATCGATTTCATCTTCTAACTTTTCAAGTTGCATTTTAACTTGCTTTTTCACCTCAGATGTTGCATCGTAACTAAAAACGGTGATTTTACAAGGGTCTAAAATCTCAAACTTTTTCAATTCTGTTTTCGATTGGAATTTGTAATTACTTGAAATATCGATTCTTGTTCCATAACCAACTTTTACACGACGCATTGGTTCTCCAACGCCACAGCTTGCATACACGCGAGGTATTGTACACGAGCCACCATCCCATAGTTCGTGACACTTTGGACAGTAGTTTAATTTCAATTCAAATTTACCATCCACTTCGTAGTACAACTCGTTTGGTTTAAAAGTAAAATCAATCGGTTCTCGCACGAATTTATAAGCAAAACTTATTCCTTCACATTGTTCTTCTTTTCCGTCAAACATTTTGGGTAAAGAGCTTTCAACTTGCTTTAATTGTTTTTTTAAATCAATTTCAATCGGAATTGCTACGCTAGAGGTAATTGGGTTTTCAATCGGTTTTTCTAAAACACGTTGATTAGGCGCAAGCGGTTCGATCGGTTTACAAGCTGCTAAAAGGAAAAGAACGAAAACAGAAAAAAGGAAGCGCATATTAGTTGATTTTTTTGAGTTGAACACGTTGAACGAATGCAGGAGGGTAGGCGTAAACTTCGGTTATTTCACTAATTCCTGTTGACGATTTTCTGAAATCACTTTTCATACCGCCCATTAGTTCAAAATACAAACCTTTCTTTTCTTTCGATAGTCGCGATGTAAAAAACATTCCGTTGACTTCATAAAAATCGTAAAGGATATTTCCCATCAAGCGCATATCGATCAAAATACCATCTTTTTCGTCTAGTACAAATGTCCAAGAAGCTCCCGTTCGCTTGATTACGTAATCTTTCACCATTGCTTCTTTCCCAAAGGGTTTGTATGTCATAACGTAGGACCAAGCACTATCTTTTTGAAGTTCTTTCATTTCAAACTCAACAGCAACTTCTTGTTTGCTTTCACCATTGATGATTTCCATAGTGCCCGCATATTTTCCTGTCCAACCCTCAGGGAAAGCTTGAGAATAGAGTGATGAAAACGAAAGAAGAATAAATAAAAAAGTTAGTCGCATAAAAAAGGGCTCTAATTGAGCCCTTAAAGTTATTTCATTTTTGCTTTCAAACCATTGTCGAGTGCATCTAAAAATTCTTCGGTGTAAACATAGTGTTCGCCGTGGTTCACTTTGTTACCGTGAATACAAACCGCTAAGTCTTTTGTCATAACGCCAGATTCAACAACTTCGATACAAACTTTCTCTAATGTGTTACAGAAATCGATTAATTCTTGATTACCATCTAATTTCCCTCTGAATGCCAAACCTCTTGTCCAAGCGAAGATAGAAGCGATTGGATTAGTAGAAGTTTTCTTACCAGCTTGGTGGTCTCTGTAATGACGTGTAACTGTTCCGTGAGCTGCTTCAGCCTCCATGATTTCTCCGTCTGGAGTGATCAAAACAGAAGTCATCAATCCTAAAGAACCAAATCCTTGTGCTACTGTATCTGATTGAACGTCTCCGTCGTAGTTTTTACAAGCCCAAACGAAATTACCGTGCCATTTCAATGCGGATGCAACCATATCATCGATTAAACGGTGCTCATAAGTGATTCCTGCAGCTTCGTATTTAGATTTATAATCAGCTTGGTAAATTTCTTCGAAAATATCTTTGAAACGACCATCGTATTTTTTCAAAATGGTGTTTTTTGTAGATAAATACAAAGGCCATTTTTTAGAAAGCGCCATATTGAAGCAGCTGTGAGCAAAACCACGAATCGATTCGTCAGTGTTGTACATTGCCATTCCTACTCCGTCACCTTTGAAATTATATACTTCAAATGTTTGCGTTTCTCCACCATCTTCTGGTGTGAATGTCATTGTTAATTTCCCTTTTCCTTTGAAAACAGCATCTGTAGCGCGGTATTGATCACCAAAAGCGTGACGTCCAACGATGATTGGAGCAGTCCAGTTTGTTACCAAACGCGGTACGTTTTGCATAACGATTGGTTCGCGGAAAACAGTTCCGTCCAAAATGTTACGAATCGTTCCATTTGGAGATTTCCACATAGATTTCAAGTTGAATTCTACAACACGTTGCTCGTCAGGAGTAATCGTTGCACATTTGATTCCTACTTTGAATTCTTTGATTGCTTCTGCAGCGTCAATTGTAATCTGGTCATTGGTTTCATCGCGTTTTTCGATACCTAAGTCGTAATATTTGATATCCAAATCGAGGTAAGGTAAAATCAATTTGTCTTTAATGAATTTCCAGATGATGCGTGTCATTTCATCGCCATCTAATTCTACTACAGGGTTTGCAACTTTTATTTTTAACATAGAAATTTTTTATGGTTGCAAATGTAGGATTTTTTTTAGTTGGAAAAAGGGAATGGAGTTGAAAGTTGAAAACGGATAACGGAAAGTTTTGCATTAAAAGTTAAAAGATAAAAGTGAAGAGATAAAAGACAAAAGTGATTTATCGTTTCAACTTGAGATTAAAAGATAGTTTTTTAAATAATTGATGTTTGTGTTTGAAATAAATCAATAACAAGTTGAAATCAATTTATCGAACAACGATGACTGAGGCCCTCGAAGTCATCGTTACTTCCACCTCACACTTTCCACAACAAACTGCCGTCGCCGTAGCTTAAAAAGCGGTAGTTATTTGCCAACGCAAAGTCGTAAATTGTTTTCCATTCGTCGCCCACAAATGCGTGAATCAATAATAACAAAGTCGATTGTGGTTGGTGGAAATTGGTTAGGATTCCATTCACCGTTCGGATGTCGTAACCCGGTGCAATTAGCAATTGTGTTTTGGTAATAAAATGTTCTAAATTGTTATTTTGCATCCAAGAAGCAAGTGCTAAAAACGCTTCTTTTTTGGAATAGTTTTGAGGCAATTCGTAAGCTTCCCATTGCTGTAAAGCGATAGATTCCATTGAAAGTTGCGGATTAACGATGGTTTTCACTCCCATCCAATACAAGCTTTCTAAAGTGCGAAGTGACGTAGTTCCGACAACAACAATGGTTGAATCTGTGTTGGCGATTCTTGAAATCAGTTTACGTTTTACATCGATAAATTCGGCGTGCATTTCGTGTTCACCAAGCGTTTCTGACTTCACAGGTTTGAATGTTCCAGCGCCCACGTGCAAGGTCACAAAATCGTGAGAGATGTTTTTCGTTGCCAGTTTTTCAAAGACATTTTCAGTAAAATGCAAACCTGCAGTTGGAGCTGCAACCGAACCGTCAAATTCCGCATAAACGGTCTGATAAGTTGTTTTGTCTTTTTCTTCGGTGTCGCGTTTCAAGTAGGGTGGAAGTGGAATAATTCCTGCGTGATGCAAGATTTCCGCGAAGCTACTTTCAGACTTGTTCCACGAAAATTCAATCAAAAACGAATCCGATAAACGCTCGATTTTTTTGGCTGTCAAAACGAAAGTTGTAGCATCCACCTCAAAAGTCATTTCCAAATCTTCATCACGCCATTTTTTCGCTCCACCGACCAAGCATTTCCACAAAACGGTATTCGTTTGCAACATCGCTGAGGTAATATCGGGATAGCTTTCGTGAGGCTCTAAACAGAAAATTTCAATCGTGCTTCCCGTACTTTTTTTGAATAACAAACGCGCCTCCACGACTTTGGTGTTGTTCATTACCAAAAGTGTGTTTTCCGGCAAATGTTCGTGTAATTTGGAATAAATATCGGACTGTATTTCTCCATTTTTATACACCAATAAATTACTGCTATCTCTCGGTTCTAAAGGATATTTTGCAATGCGTTCTTCTGGAAGATCGTAATCGAATTGTGCAATGGACGTGTTTTGCTCTGCGGTTTTGTTGGTGCTCATTCAAAAATTTTCAGAATGCAAAGGTAGGGGTAAAAGTTGTTGACAGCGAGCTAAAAAGAACGAATTGGTCTTATTGAGCCATCACTTGATCCCAAACTTTTTGGTCCAAGACCAATTTCAAAAGGAGTATAATAAAAACATTGGTCACTACTATATTCTGTTGATGTAAAATAAATTTTTTCATAAGGCATTACTTCGACAGAATTTGGTAACTGTGATAATACTTTATTAACTGTAAACCGATTATTAGCTAGTAAAAGGATTTCAGTAGTAGATGGCAAATACCAATCATTAAATCCTTCTTCAACTAATTGCAAGCAGACCATTGCAGGACAAGTACTATTTGGAGGGCCAGGTTGCAATTGAATAGCCAAACTATTTGCCATTCCATTCCAAGTAGAGCGTGCAGTAACTCCAATTCCAAGATTATTAACCTTACCCCAATTTGCCATCATAGGTGGCTCATATTTTGAAACGATCAACCCGTGTTCATTTCCTGCTGCATCGCGATAGACGTGAAAAACAATTCCACCACCAAATTCTTCACCAATAAAATGTGTGTAATCTCCTAAACAAGGTGGTCCTGCGGGTCCAATTGGCCCTTGGGGTCCTGCGGGTCCCGGAGTCGAACTTCCACTCGTTTTTGCATACAAAGCGTAAGGAACAGCTAACAATTGCGTGACACCAATAAATTGAAAATTACCATTTCCATTTAGGTCGAATTCTGTTTTCAAGAAATACGAAGTGTCGCCCCAAGGAATTGCAGAAAAAGAACCTTGTACAACAGTTCCTTGACCAATGTTTAAATGAATCAAACCAAATTCCGTTGTGGTCACATTTTGTGTTTCAGCATAAACAACTGTCCCATTTACATCACTTGAAAGAATGGATGATTTAATAGTTACGTTTTGATTCGCAATTAAAGTACCACTCACATTTCTAACAACAGCTTGATATTTAAAGCTTTCAGGAACCTGAGAAACCGCCAAAAATGGAACAATAAACAGAAAAAAGGTGATTGATTTAATCAATTTTAATGATTTTGTATTTTTCATTGGTAGGAAGATTATCAATTATTAATGAAACAAAATAAATTCCATCAGGGAATTCGGAAATTTCAAAAACACGTTCTTGGTTTAAAATTAATTCATTTAGTTTTTTTCCAAACAAGTCAAAAATCTCAAGGGATAGATTTTGATTTATTTCTTCCGTAAATTCAACATTAACTTTACCTTTTGTTGGATTTGGAAATAAGGAAATAGAAAAATCGGTTGGGAAAACATTTGTAATTTCAGCACTTCCAATAGATTTAAAACCTTGCTCAAAACCACTATTAACCAAACAAAAATTCAAATCATAATTTTCAGTCACAAATTCTCCAATATTGAACTGAACTTTTGCATAAGGTGTGTCATAATAGCCGCCACCACTTGATTGAACATCAATAATGATGGATTGACCAAACAAGTTTGACCGGAATAAAATCAAAATTAAAACAAAGAAAACATTAGAGTTTAAGGTCATAAAAGCAATTCATTTGTTATGAAAAAAGAGAATTTCAAATTAAAAGTATTGAATGTATTCAAATCTAAAAACTTATTTAAACACTAACTTTCATAAGTGCACTTTCAAAAACACTGTCTTCCTGCGCTCCAGAAATAGCAAATTGATTATTAATTACAAAAAAAGGTACACCTTTCACACCAATTTGACTAGCGTGGTAAATATCCTCGTCAACCTCATTTGAAAATTGATTCGATTTTAAAATTGATTCGGCTTCTAACTTGTCTAAACCACTGTTTTCGACAACTTGTAAAATATTTTCTTCTTTCGATAAATCGATTCCATCAGAAAAATAAGCTTTCATCAACGCTTCTTTCAATTCAGAACTTTTACCCAAATTTTTACTCCATTGCCACAAACGATGTACTTCTATCGTATTAAACGAAAGCGCTTTTTCGAATTGAAAATCAATTCCATACACTTTTGCTGATCCAGTTAATTGTTGTTGAATAGCATTAATTTGTTCGATGGGATAATTTTTGCGTTGCGCCAAATAAGTAGAAGATGGAATTGCTTCTCCTTTTGGAAAATCTGGGTCAAGTTGAAAACTATGCCATTCAATTTCAACTTGTTCTGAAAGTTGAAGTTTGGAAATAGCTTGTTCTAATTTCTTTTTTCCAATAAAACAAAAGGGGCAAACGATATCACTCCAAATGTCAATTTTGATATTTTTCATCCTTTAGTTCGCTATTTTCAATAAGGTTTTACCTGTCATTTCAATTGGAGAGGCGATTTGCATTCGGTGAAGAATTGTTGGTGCAACATCTGCTAAAATTCCATCGTTAATTTGAACGCTTTCGTCCTTGGTTACTAAAACGACGGGCACAGGGTTTAAACTATGCGCTGTATTTGGACTTCCATCCGCATTGATAACAAAATCGGCGTTACCGTGGTCAGCGATTACTAAAAATTCATAGCCTAATTCTAATCCAGTCTCAACCACTTTTTGTAAACAAGTATCTACTGTTTCTACTGCTTTTACAACTGCCTCATAAACTCCAGTATGACCAACCATATCTGGATTTGCAAAGTTTAAACAGATGAAATTTGGTAGTTTATCTTGCATAAAAGCAACAATTTTATCACGTACCTCAAATGCATTCATTTCAGGCTGTAAGTCGTAGGTTGCAACTTTTGGAGAATTAACCAAAATGCGATCTTCAAGTGGGAAATTCGTTTCTCTTCCTCCATTGAAAAAGAACGTTACATGTGGATATTTTTCAGTTTCTGCAATTCTAACTTGCGACATTTCTACTTTTGAAAGCACTTCTCCTAAGGTATTGGTTAAGTTGTCTTTATCAAAGATAATGTGCATATTTTTAAAAGTAGAATCGTAATTTGTCATCGTGCAATAGTACAAATCCAAAGGATGCATTTCAAATTCAGGAAAGGCTTTTTGTGTTAAAGCAATCGTTATTTCGCGTGGACGATCGGTTCGGAAATTAAAGTTCACAACGACATCTCCCTCTTCAATTAAACCTTTTGAGTCGAGCAAACACGGTTCGATGAATTCATCAGTGATTCCATTATTGTAGGAAGCACTCATTGCTTTCTGTGAACTGGAAAAAGATGTTCCAATTCCTTTGGTCATAAGGTCATACGCCTTTTTCACTCGCTCCCAGCGATTATCTCTATCCATTGCGAAATAACGTCCAACGATAGTAGCAATTTTCCCTGTAGAAAGCGTCAATTGTTCTTCTAATTCTTGCAAAAATCCAAGTCCACTTTTAGGGTCACAATCGCGTCCATCGGTAAATGCGTGAATAAAGACTTTTTGAAGTCCGTGCGCTTTTGCCATTTCACATAAAGCATATAAATGCTCTTGTGAACTATGAACGCCGCCTTTAGAAACTAAACCTATAAAATGGATTTTTGAATTGCGTTTTTTAGCTTCTTCCATTGCAGAAAGAAGTGTGCTATTTTGTTGAAACTCTTTGTCGCGAATGGATTTATTGATGCGTGTTAATTCTTGATAAACTATTCTACCAGCGCCAATATTTAAGTGTCCAACCTCCGAATTACCCATTTGTCCGTCAGGTAAACCGACATCTTCACCACTTGTTTTTAGCGTAGCATTCGGATAATTTTTCAATAAACTATCCATAAAAGGAGTATTTGCATTTGCAATAGCATCTGATTTTGAGCCATTTCCAATTCCCCACCCATCAAGAATTATCAATCCAAAGTGTTTCGTCATATTGGTAAAGTTACTTCAAAAATACTGCCTTTCGGTTCATTAGCACGATAGGAAATTTGACCGCCTTGCAATTGTACAAATTCACTTACAATATATAAACCTAATCCGCTTCCTTTATTCGTTCGAGTGTCTTCATTTCCGACGCGGTAAAACTTTTCAAAAATTTTATTTTGTTCAGCTGTAACAATTCCAGGACCTGCATCTTGAACCCCAAAAACAAAACTTTTCGTTATTGCTTTTGCGTAAACTTTTATTTCTCCGTTTTCTCCTGCGTATTTTATAGCGTTTTCGATCAAATTAGTTAGAATCGATTCCAAAAGAAATTGGTCCGCGTGAATCAGAGCATCGTTTTTTAAATCCAATTCAATGAAAGGTTTTGCTGTTCGTTTGTGGAAACGTTCTACTATTTGTTGGGCAAAATTTGAGAATTGAAATTCTGTTAAAATTGGTTTTAGCGCCTTGTTCTCAATGCGAGTTGCGTTTAAAATATTTTCAATCAATTGTTCCAAACGTGTGTTTTCTTCAATTGCTTTTTGAGTTAAATCAATGCGTTTTTCTTCGGGCAAATTTTGACGTTTAAGTGTTTGCAGAAATAATTTTGTAGAGGCGATTGGGGTTTTTAGCTCATGTGTTACAGACAACAGAAAATTAGATTGACGAGCAGACAATTCCATTTCTTTGCGAATCGTGTTACGAATGCGCATCAAACCCAATATTAACAAGATAAAAAAAACGGAACCTTCGCCAATGATCATCAACACACGACGATTAAGGTTGTTTGTAGTAGGTTCAAGTTCTAAACTCAACTGAATTAAATGAAAACCCCACCAAGAAAACTGAAGCACAACATAAATGCTAAGGATGTAAAAAAGAAGATTTGTTTGTTTGCGCATTTACCTTGTGACGTGATTTAAAACAACACACAAAATTAAGTTATTCTTTTATAATTCGGTCGTTCCGTTTTTTAGAGCTTCTTTAAAAAGGCGAAATTTAAAGAATTTCATATAGAAAATAGAATAAGTGCTTGTAAAACTTTCTTACTTTTTAAACTTCGCTTTCAAGCTAAATTCTCAATTTTACGTTCTCAATTTCACATTTAATACGATGGCTTTAATTAAAGAATGCAGAGGATTTACACCTCAATTTGGTAACGACTGTTGGTTTGCAGAAAATGCAACAATTGTTGGTGATGTAATAATGGGTAATCAATGTTCCGTTTGGTTCAATGCAGTCGTTCGTGGTGATGTAAACTCCATCCGAATGGGAAATAAAGTGAATATTCAAGATGGAGCCGTTTTGCATTGCACGTACCAAAAAACAACAGTTAACCTTGGGAACAATGTGTCAATCGGGCACAATGCATTGGTTCATGGTTGTACCGTAGAGGACAATGTTTTGATTGGTATGGGAGCAATTGTAATGGATAATTGTTATATCGAAGCAAATTGTATTATTGCCGCAGGAGCTGTTTTATTGGAAGGAACACGAGTGGAAGAGTGGAGTATTTACGCAGGCGTTCCCGCGAAAAAAGTAAAAACCCTTTCTCCAGAATTATTTGAAGGCGAAGTTCAACGCATTGCAAATAATTACGTGATGTACTCGGGTTGGTTTAAGGATGAAAAATAGACTACAAACCCTTGATATAACTATCATACATGTCGTTGAAAATCATTCCATTTTCTGTGCGCTTTTTTGATAGTTGTTTCAATTCAACTAAAGCCCAAAGAATAAATTCTTTCAAAAAGTTAATGTCTTCTCTTGCCACTTTTGACTGATAAACGTTAATTAAATCGTCTAATGGTTCAATTAAATCTAACGTCGAATTGTAAAGAGAATTTGTTGCTTCGTCCGAAAGTTCGAAATTATTAGCTTGAAAAAACCATTCTAAAACAGCGTCATAAGGTGTTTTTTGTTCTTCTTTTTTAAGCTTTTCAATTTTTGGAAAATACTTTAAGAATAAGGTTTTAGTCGCTTCACTAATCAATTGATTTGCCACAAAATAACTTCCTTCCTGTTCGCCTTCGTAAACCAATTCTACTTTTCCAGTGATTGACGGAATCATTCCTAGTAAATCGCTAAAACGCACAGAGGTATTTGTTTCTCCATTTAGAAGTGCTCGACGTTCTGCTGTGCTTACTAGATTTTCATAAGCAGTGATGCTCATTCGTGCGCTCACACCACTTTTATGGTCAACGAACTCACTTATTCTGGCTTGAAAAGCAATTTGTTCCAAGACATCTTTCGCTAATTCGGGAACATAAACACTGATTGCTCGCGTTTCTAATTTTTCGGCTTCTTGCGTTGTAATTCGTTTTGCCGTTTCTAGATCGAAGGCATAATGCGTCAAGATTTGGGAACCAATTC
>CALPMC020000004.1 GCA_943324565.2 Chitinophaga pinensis
TAAAGTCAATCACGAAGCTAGGTTTTACATCTTGACTCCATTTGTTTCCATTGAAAGCATAGGATTTATTATAAAACGCAGGCGATTCACATGATTGTAAAAGCAGAAGAAATCCAAAAAGAAATAGAGTAATACGCATATTAAGCATTCGTTGAATTAGTTGGTGCAGCTCCGTTTGGATTAGCTTGATTTGGATTTGGTTTCTTTTTCTTGTTGCGATTATTATTGTTTTTCTTCTTAACGAAGTTTTTCTCAAAGCGATTCACACTGTCTTGACCAACTACGTTAGAATAGCCCATTTCCACTACTTTTTCCGTGAAAATGAATTCTGCCAATTCTTTCGGTTTTTCGCCGTTTTTGTTTAACAACATTACTTCTTTTACACGCTCAGGTGAAAGCGAAATTAATCCGTTTTCTCCTTGATAAGCATACCACATTACGCGTTTGAAAACATCTGTTTTTACGTGGTAAGCATCCCCTTTTTGAGTCAATAATTTTGTTTCTGTCTTAGGAAAAGATCTTATTGCATCTAAGTACATATCGAGCTCGTAATTCAAACAACATTTTAATTTTCCACATTGACCAGCTAGTTTTTGTGGATTTAAAGATAATTGTTGGTAACGCGCTGCTGAGGTTGAAACAGATCTAAAATCGGTTAACCATGTTGTACAGCACAATTCTCTTCCACAAGAACCAATACCACCTAGACGAGCAGATTCTTGACGCGAACCAATTTGTCGCATTTCAATTCTAACTTTAAATTCGTCAGCTAAATTTTTTATCAATTGACGAAAATCTATTCGACCTTCAGCCGTATAATAGAATGTAGCTTTACTTAAATCTCCTTGATATTCAACATCGGAAATTTTCATTTCTAAATTCAAATCAATAGCAATCGTTCGGGATTTATACATCAAGTCTTTTTCTAAAGAACGACCTTTAATCCATTTGTCTATTTCCTCCTGATTGGCTATTCGCAAGATGCGTTTTATCTCGTTGTCTTTTAAATTAGGTGCTTTTTTTAGTACTTGAATACGTGCTAATTCACCAACAACTGAAACTAAACCAACGTCATAACCTGGAGCGGTGTCAACGATAACGATGTCTCCAACTTGCAAACTGAAATTGGAACTATTTTTATAAAATGCTTTTCTTGAATTTTTGAAACGAACTTCAACAATATTATATGCTTCTTGACCAGCAGGCAACGCGATGTTTGCTAACCAATCATAAACCTCTAATTTATTGCATCCACCACTACTACAAGTCCCATTATTTTTACAACCTTTAGGAGTTCCTCCTTCACTACTACATGATGCACAACCCATTTTAATTTTGTTTTAAGTGTAAAAATAAGAAAAAAATTTGCTATGCCTGATGAATATAGCGCATCGTTTGAAAACACAATTGTGTAAAAAGAATTTTTGAGTTGGCATTTCTATCGATATGATAATAAGCATCATCAAAAGTCTCCATAAACTCACGAATATTATTTCCTGAAATAAACGGAGCGAAATTGCGTAAGAATTTTTCTTCTTCGGCAGAAACACGCAACATGTGTTCACCGACGTAGTTGTTCATTAATGATTGCCTGAACATGTGAAGTGCATAAACCAAGTATAATTTGTGACGTTCCTTTCCTTCACTCGCAATTTTATCTGCCCAATCCAACATGCCGATTACATCTTTTTTATAGCTAACACGCATCATTTGAATGAATAAATCACGGTAAATGTCTTTATCTGTGTTGGTATTTATAAATTCTAAGGCACGAATTAAATCTCCTTCAGCAAAGGAAGCAATTGAATCTGCTTGCACCTTATCCAATTTGAAATGATACCCTACAAAGATGGATAGTTCACTAGTGTTTATTTTTGGAATGCGCACCATTTGTGTCCTCGAACGAATCGTAATGAGTAGTCTTTCGGGATTTTCAGAAACCAAAAGAAAAACTGTATTCGCAGGTGGCTCCTCTAAAATTTTCAAAAGTTTATTAGCACTTTCTTGATTCATTTCTTCAGGCAACCAAATAATCATGACTTTGTAGCCGCCTTCGTATGATTTCAAACTTAACTTTCTCAGGATATCTTTACTTTCCTCAATTCCAATAATTGGCTTGCGTTCTTTTGAATCCATTTCTTGGGTCCAATCGAATAAATTGAAATATGGATTTCGCTTTAATTGATCTCTCCAACTATCTAAAAATAGGGTAGAAACTTTATTGATTGCTTGCACCACAGGAAATACAAAATGGACGTCTGGATGTTGCAAATCTTGAATTTTCAAACACGAAGCGCATTGTCCACAACTGTCCTCTTCACCTTTATTAGAACAGAATAAATATTGGGTGAAAGCCAGTGCCATTGCTAATCCGCCGTGTCCAAGTTTTCCACTAAACAATTGCGCATGACTTATTTTTCCAGCTTTAATTTCTCGAATTAAATCCGTTTTAAGTTCTTTTTGCCCGACTACATTTCTAAAAAGCACCTTCAAATTTAAGGTAATTTAATAGAATTGAAAGCCTAAACTTTATTAGTTGTAGCTTTACATCAAAAAAAATATCATGAAATCAATTCTGTTTTTCTGTTCATTAGTTGTGGTAGCGCAAGTTTGGTCACAACAAGTTTCATTAACTCAAGAAAATCAAACTTTTACCATTGGAAATAAAAATGCATACGTCCTTTCAATTCCTTACGCCAGTAAAATTCAAATCGAAGAGGAATTAAAAAGTTATTTGAAGGAATTTGGTAAAGCGAAGTCATCAAAAGGTGAATACTCTGTTTTATTAGGAAAAGATAAACGTATTAGTGACAAAGCATTTGATGTTTATGCAAGAGTCATGACTGCTAAAGATGGTATGCCAATTGCTGTTTTTGCGGTTGATTTAGGGGGAGCATTTATGAATAGTCGAGAACATCCAAATCAATCTCAAGGATTTGAAGAATCACTTATGAAATTTGGAAAAGCATGTGGAAACAAAGCCATTGATGAGGAAATCGAAACAGAACAGAAACTGCTAAAAGCTTTAGACAAGGAACAAAAATCTCTGGAGAAAGAACTTACTAACTATGAAAACGAAATTGTAAACTATAACAAAAGCATTAAAGAAGCGGAGAAAAAAATTAGCGATGTAAAATCAAATCAAAACAAGAAAAAAGAAGCTTATAAAGCGCAAGAATCTTTAATTGAGTCAATTGAAAGAAAACGCAAAGCATTAAACTAATTTTAGAATAAAAAGAATAAATATCAAAATTTAGAAAGAATGAACAACAACAGTATTCTTCGCCGCTTGCGATTTACATTCGATTTCAACGATAACAAAATGATTGAATTATTTCAATTGGCAGGAAAAACAGTAAATAGAGCTGAAGTGAGTGATTGGTTAAAAAAAGAAGAAGATGAAGAATTCAAGAATCTGAATGACCAACAATTGGCTTATTTTTTAAATGGCTTCATAATCTTAAATAGAGGAAAAAAGGAAGGTGAAACCCCAATTGCGGAAAAGAAATTGAACAATAACATTGTTTTCAGAAAACTTAAAATTGCTTTGAATTATAGAGATGAAGATATTTTGAATGTTTATGAATTAATGAATTTCCAAATAAGCAAACATGAATTAAGCGCTTTTTTCAGAAAACCAGACCATCAACATTATCGTTTGTGTAAAGACCAGTTCATACGTAATTTCTTGCAGGGTTTACAATTGAAATATGCATCAGACCGTCTTTCAAAAAATGAAGATTTTGGAGATGATGATTATTAATTCTTTTGAAGTTTAAATACGAACAATTTGAATTTCCTTGGCCACCTTTACTTTTCCAACAACGACAAAGACTTGATGCTTTCGAATTTGTATGGAGATTTTGTGAAGGGAAAAGATTTCACTAATTATTCTACAATAGTTCAAAAAGGTATTCATTTACATCGCAGAATCGACCATTTTATCGATACACACCCAGCAGTCACCGAACTAAGATTATCACTTTACGACAAACTTCCGAAAGTTGCAGGAGTTGCGATTGACCTTTATTTCGACCATTTACTTGCCCGAAATTGGGAAAATTATCATTCTAAAGACTATACACTTTTCTTAAATGAATTTTATCTTCATGAAGCAGATTTTGAGCAAGAACTTAAAAAGGATTTCAATGAGTTTATGGGTTATTTTAGAATGCGGAAATGGCTAGATCATTATCCAACGGCTTTTGGTTTAGCAAAATCATGCGAAGGTGTTTCTAAACGCATATCCTTTGACAACGTTCTTCACAAAGCACCAGAGCAGTTTTATCTTCGAGAGAAAGAAATTCAAGCGTGTTTTGAAATTTACATGAAAGATGCTATTTTGAAATTTCAAGATTTTTGAAGAGAAAAATGACAAATAGGTAATTCTACCTAGTAGCTCGCATTGAAATAAAATTTATATTTGAAAAACTAAAATTTACAGAATTATGAAAAAGTTAAGCTTGTTTTTAGTTGTTGCATTCATGTCAACACTAATCTTGGACTCATGTACAGTTCAAAAACGTTACCACAGAAAAGGATTCAGTGTTAATTGGAACCACACCTCAATTGGCGGGAAAAAAGATAAGAATAAAGTTTCTTATGACTCCGTAGAGGAAGAAATTGCAGAGGTAAAAGAAATTAAACCAGAAGCAAAAGAAGTAACGAATGTAGCGTCTAATTACTCATATGATGCAACTTCTGATTTCGCTTCATCTTCAGATGAAATTTCTGTAGTAGCAAGTTTAGCAACTGAAAACAAGTTGATTACTAAAAATGAATCAAATGAAATTAATGTTTTTGCGCCAGTAAACAATTCAAAAGAAGTTAAAGTAGCTAACAAAAAATTCAAAGGTACTATAGCTGAAATGAAAGTGAAAAAATTCCAGGAAAAAGGATCTTCTGTTGAACCATGGGTATATTTGCTTTTAATTTTATTAGTTCCATTTGGTACAACAATTGCAATGTATTTATATGAAGGAAGTTGGACAGGACGAGTTACTACCAATTTGATTCTTACACTTTTATGTGGTTTACCAGGATTAATTCATGCGCTAGTAGTTATTTTTGGAAACAGATAAAATTAAATCATCATTAAAAAAGGTCTTCCTACTGCTATTGTTAGGAGGACCTTTTTTTTTGCTTTTCTTACCTTCAAACTATTTTGATAACGGAGAAAGCATTTGTTTGTCTGTTTATCTATTCGACTTACAGTGCTTGGGATGTGGATTAACAAGAGGGGTAATGCATTTGATTCACTTAGATTTTAAAGGAGCGTGGGAATTCAATAAAATATCATTTTTGGTCGTACCAGTTGGTATACTTTTTTGGTTTTATCTATTGGGTAAATTAATAAATAAGCCCTATTTTAAATTTTTTGACGAGTTATACTAAAAAAGCATTAATGGAAAATAAGGAAAGGAGGATAAGAGTTGCGATTGCTGAAGATCATCAAATTTTAAGACAGGGCATCGTGGCACTTTTAGAGGATGAAGAAAATCTTGATCTGGTTTTCGATATTGGTAATGGTATTGAGCTCATCGATAAAATCAAGGAAAACCCCATAGATGTTTTGATTTTGGATTTGAATATGCCTAAAATGGATGGTGAATCATGTTTGCCAATAATTTCAGAGCTCTATCCTAATCTTAAAATTGTTGTTTTAAGTGCTTATTTTTCAGAACCTATTATGAATTTTGTCTTGGGATTAGGTGCAACTTGTTTTTTACCTAAGCTCTCTGATTTTTCTATTTTATTAGATGCAATTGTGAGTGTTCACCAAAAAGGTTTTTACTCGATGGAGGAATCTAAAAAGGAGAAGAGGCTAAACCTAGAATTGGAAATGAAAGAGAATTTTACACCAAGAGAATTAGAAATTCTAAAACTCTTATGTGAAGAAAAAACATCCAAAGAAATTGCTGAAGACTTATTTATCAGTCACCGAACAGTTGAAGGTCACAAATTGCGAATTATGGAAAAAACAAAAACTACAAGTACATCTGGTATTATTATTTTTGCATTAAGAAAAGGCTATTTTAGATAAATCAGGTAATTCTACTTATATCTACTTAAAAAACATTTAACTATTTTTGACAAATTTTAAAATTTAAAAAATATGAAAAAATTACTATCAATTGCTGCTGTAACTGTAGCATTAGTTTCTCTTTCTTCTTGTAAGAAAGATTACACATGTACTTGTAAGTTTTCTGGAGTTGGCGCAGGAACACCAAACGTTGTTGCACAAATTACTGATGCTAAGAAAGCGGATGCTAAAGAAGCTTGTGATAAATTAACTACAACATACACACCAGTAGGAGGAAGTTGTTCAATTGACTAATAAGTTAAGTTTGAATTATCAATAAAGTGGGCATAATAACCCACTTTTTTTATTTTTATACGTTATGGAAAATTTTCTTTTGAATATTGGTCTTTCATTCACAGTAAGTAAGTTAATCTCCTACTTCTTGTTTGTAGTTATTGGCATTTTACTTGCTTTTTTATTTTTTAAGAAGTCTAAAAACGAACGAATTGGCAAAATACCAAAACTGATTATTAGTTTAGTTTTATTTGTTGCTCCTTTCTTAATTTATTTTGCCATTCACCCAATTTATGAAGGAGACTTCTCAAATAATTCTTATTCTATAGATTCAAAAGTCGATTTTCCGAAGAATAAACAACTTACAATTATTGTATTAGCAAATTGTCCTTACTGCATTCAATCGATCGAAACGTCGAAACTTTTGAAGAAAAAGAATCCAGGAATTAAAATTGAATACTGGGTATTGAGTAACAGCCCTGCACATTATATAAAATACAAAAAACTTTTAGGAAATGCAGCTCAGGTAAAACTGAAAGCTAGAATTTCAGATGAATTAGCAATCATCGCAAAAGGAAGTTATCCAACGTTTGTAATTTCAGACAACAAAAAAGCAATCAAAGCTTGGAACAATGATTCGTTTGGTGTTATGGCGATGGATGAGGTTTGTGGTGGTTTTTGATTTATAAAGATTAAATAAAAAGGGTTTGTCTTTTCTATTCAAGAGCAAGAACGAGAGTGAGCATGATTAAAAAAACCAGAGTTCTCAAATTTGTTCTCGCATACACACTTGATAATTAACCTAAATTTTTAATCATTCCATATAGCATTTTGGAAATTTCCTCTGCCTGCACATAAAATTCTTCATAGCGGTTCTTTTCCAAAGCCTCTTCGTCTTTTAACACATCAAGTATTGCGATACACTCAAAAATAGAACTTCTTGAAATAATATAGAAATTTCTTCTATCTGGTTTTGTAAATCGACCACTGCCTTCAGCTATGTTGAGAACAATGCTAAATGAAGCTCTTCTAAGTTGATCTTTTGTTGTTGAGTCTAGGTTTGAAGATTTAATAAATGTCCTAATTTCAGAGTTGAATAATTTGGCCTTTTGATAAATGTGAAGTTTTTCAAAATCAAACATAGATGAGAGTGAGTTGGAGCGTGAGAGTGAAAAAAAATCAGAGTGTATGTGACTCCGCTCTCGCTCTCTCACTCACTCTGATTTTGTACCCCGGGCCGGAATCGAACCGGCACTCCCGAAAGAACAGGATTTTGAATCCAGCGCGTCTACCAGTTCCGCCACCGGGGCATTTTGATATTCAATCGGACGGCAAAGATATTGATTTTTTTTAATTGGAATCAGATTTCAAAGACTTTCGTCCAAGAATTTAATCCATTCTCCAACTGTTTTTGCGTTTTCTATTGAAAATTCACCCGATTGTGTTCTACGAAGTGCTATTAAAGTGCCTCCTGAGTTCAACTTTTGCCCAAAATCACTCGCAATGGAGCGGATATAAGTTCCTTTAGAACAGACAATTTCAAAATCAACTTCTGGAAATCGCTCGGTGTTAATTTCAAATTTTTCAATCGTTACCAAATTGCGTTTCATTTCTACTTCTTTTCCAGCACGAGCCAAATCATAAGCACGTTTTCCATCAATGAGTTTGGCAGAAAAAATTGGTGGAGTTTGTAATTGTTCACCTAAAAACGATTTTCGAACTTCTTCCATCAAATCGTTGGTTAAGTGAGATGTTTCAAATTCTCTATTGAATTCCGTTTCTAAATCAAAGGAAGGTGTTGTTTTTCCAACTAAAATTGTTCCTGTGTAGGTTTTTGTTGCATTCGTAAATCCTTCGATTAACTTGGTGTTTTTACCTGTACATATTACTAAAAGTCCAGTAGCTAATGGATCTAAAGTTCCTGCATGACCAACTTTGATTTTTTTGACTTTCAGTGCTTGTTTTAAATTCCAGCGAATTTTGTTCACAGCATCAAAGGAAGTCCAATGAAGTGGTTTATCAACGAGGATTGTTGCGCCAGAAATAAAATCCATTAAACGGTGAAATAGATTAATAAAGCAATACCAACAACAATTCGATACCAGCCCCAAATTTTGAAGCCATATTTTTGAATCAACCCGATGAATAGTTTAATTGCAAAAGCTGCAACTACGAATGCAATAACATTTCCAAGTGCAAACATCATAATATTATCGTTCGAAGAAAGAATCATTTCATAGCCTTTTTGTTCTTCGCCTTGGTAATTCCAATCTTTCAAAACAATTGAATAAACAGTTACAGCAAGCATCGTAGGCACTGCTAAAAAGAATGAAAATTCAGCTGCCATTTTGCGTGTCAATCCTTGTTGCATTCCGCCAATGATCGATGCTGCTGCACGACTTGTTCCAGGCATCATTGCTAAACATTGCCAAAAACCTATCGTAATTGCTTTGCGAATTGTGATTTTTTCTTCTGTGTCTAAAGTTGTTCTTAGGAAAATTCGGTCGATAAAAAGTAAAATGATTCCTCCGATAATTAAAACAATGGCAATAGGAATGGGTTTTTCAAGTACAGCTTCAATTTTGTCATCGAATAATTTTCCAAGTACCAAAGCTGGAATAACAGCCAACCCCAATTTAATGTAGAAATCAAAAGATTTGAAGTTGAAGAATTTTTTCCAAAAGAGCATAACGACAGCTAAAATTGCTCCGAATTGAATGGATACTTGGAACATTTTCACGAATTCGTCTTTTTCGTTTCCAGAAATTGCACTGATGAAAATCATATGTGCAGTGGAAGAAACAGGTAAAAATTCGGTTAGACCCTCAACAATTGCGAGGATAATGGCTTCAATAATACTCATGAAAATTTATTATTTATTTTTTTTTGGAGCTTCTGTTTCGCTTTTTTCAGCTGAAATGGAAGAAGATATTGAACTGCTGCCACGTTTCATAATTGCATAAAAAATAACAACGTATCCAGCCAGAATTAAAATCGGTGCGATGGTAATTCGGGTAGTGCTAAATAACTCATCCCCATCAAATTTTGCAGGATCATCGGAACCTCCTCCTATCATTAAAATGTAACCTAAAATATTGATTGCTAAACCAATAAGTAACCATTTGTAATTTTGTGAATTAAAACCAAAGTGTTTAATAGGATTTTCCATAGCATTAATATAAGTCATCTAATTTCATACGAAGATACTTGTTTAATGCAAATAAAGTGGAAATTACGGTAATAAAAACGCCAATTACAATCAAACTTGCTACCAATAAAAGGAAACTTGGAAGCGTATAACTAATCTCAACTGTTTCAAACAGGTTGTTTAAACCGAAGAAAACAGTAAGTAAAAGTGCCAAACCGATGAAAGCAGAAACCACACCTTGAACGATAGCTTGTACAATAAATGGTTTGCGAATATAGCCACTTGTCGCACCAACTAATTGCATCGTTTTAACTGTGAAACGCTTGGAATATAAAGAAAGACGAATGGTATTGTTAATCATCGCAATGGCAATTATCACCAATAGAAATGCAACAGAAAGAAACAAAAATGCAAATTGTTTGAAGCCAAGATTGATTTTTTCAACGCTAGATTTATCGTAATTCACTTCATCAATTTCCGAGTTGAATTTTACTAATAATTTTTTCTTGATTTTTTCCATTCCGCTTTTGGTAGCGAACTCTTCTTTTGGTCTGAAACCAATTGTTGCAGGAAGTGGATTTTCACCATTAAAAATCGTCAGCATTTCTTTTTCGTCTTGACCTTCGCCACCAAATTCTTGAATCGCACGTTCGGGTGAAACGAAATAAACTTCACTGAATTCACTCCAACTTTTCAACTGTTGTTCTACTTGTTTGATGTCGGCATCGTTCAATTCTGATTTAAAGAAAATATCTCCTTGCAGACTTTCTTTGGCTTGTTTTTCAAAGCTTCTGAGTCCAAAAACTCCACCTAAAACAAGTCCAATCATGAACAATACCAATGAAATCCCTATAACGGTGGAAACGTAGCTTGTACGCAATCCTTTTTTACTATAATCTTCGGCCTTTTTTGACATGCTACGAAAATAGTGATTCATCTACCAGCGATTTTGAGAAAATTCACAAGTATTGAACGGCAGAATGTGGATTTCGGAGGAGTAATTTAATTGACACAGGTAATTCCAACAATGCAGACAAATCGTAATTAGGGTTTGTGTTTGATTGAATTGTTAGTTTATTGTAAAAAATGTATCTTTGAAATAGAAACGATTTCAGAATGTTTCGTTAAAAAATAAGAACCATCGAATTATGAAACAAGTTAGTATAACCATAAATGTTACTGATAATAAATTCAATCAATTAATTGAATTTCTAACACAACAATTTGGTGTTGAATGCTTGACTAAGGTTGAAGATTTTGAAGTTCCTGAGTGGCAAAAAGAAATCGTTTTGGAACGTATGAAGAATTCAAAAGCAGAAGATTTCTTTTCATTGGAAGACTTGGATAGTAAAATTAAATTATCGAGTTACCCTTATGTTTCCCAAAGATTGTTACACAATAGAACAAATTAAATAGAAACTTCAACTTGTTGAATATTTTCACCACAGAGACACAGAGAACCCAGAGTTAGATATTGATTAAGCTCTGTGTTCTCTGTGTCTCTGTGGTATTTTTTTTGATTTTGTTTCAAATTCACTTCCATTTCTAGGTGTTTTCAACACTTAGTGAAGTAAATGAGAAATTCAATAAAAATAAAAACCTCAGATGATTGTACAATTGAAATTCAGATTAACATAAAAATCTGTCTGTCATGGTGTTTTCTTGAAAATTTAACTGGCTAAATTGAGAAGAAACTACGCAATTATTCAAAATCTGTTTTTTAAGTTCTTTTGAAGTTGAAGGTTATTCAGCAGATATTCTTTACTTTCGTTTTATGAAAATAATTGTTTTTCTTTTTGCAACTTCTTTTGCATTTGTCGCTTTTGGTCAAACTGTAAAGTTGAAGAAAAAGTATTTGAAAGCGTACGATGGAACGCTCCCTTCATATTCAATTAATTTGGGTGAAGAAATCGTAAAAGTGAATTCTGAATATTTAAAAGTGACGCTTAAAAAAGACAGCTTGTTTGTTTTAGTTGGAAAAGTAAAATACGGCGGCACTTACAAAGTTGAAAAAATCACAAAAAAGGAATATAAAATTACAGGAGCAATGGAAGAAACAGGTATTCCAGCCTTGTTTTTTCTGGATTTAAAGAATAAGACTTTATTGAGAAAAGGTGTGTTTCCGCAGCCGGAAGTATTGCTTCAAAAAGTAGAATAGATTTGTATTAAATTTAATCTACAAGAAAAAGGGATTAAGTTCAAACTTTCTATTTATTAAAACCTAAAAATCTCACGTTTATTATAAAAAACACAACGATGATGGTAAAATGTCATACGGTAAATAACATATAAAATTTATGCTCTTTTTAATATTTATATTTGCCCGATGTTGCGTTGTATAATAATTGAGGATGAACAAAATGCGAGAGAATATCTGGGACATTTAGTTGAAAGGTATTTTAGTTCTAAGATAGTCGTTTTGGCTGCTTGCTCTTCAATTTCTGAAGGTGTGGAAGCAATAAAAAAATTCCAACCTGATTTAGTTTTTTTGGACATTCAAATGCCTAATGAAAGAGGTTTTAAGCTATTTGACTATTTCACTAATATTAAATTTGAAGTCATTTTTACAACAGCACACAAGGAGTTCGCAATTGAAGCAATACAACATTCGGCTCAAGATTATTTGCTCAAACCTATTGGTCAATTAGATTTAGCTGAAGCACTAAAAAGGCTTGAAAAAAAGAATGAGAGAAGAAATTTCACACCCGATTTAGGGAGAGTCATTGAACATTACAATGCTGACCCTTTTAGTTTTGGTAAAATTGCCCTTGCTACAGAAAAAGGATTCATTTTAGAAAAAATTGGAAACATCTTATTCGCCGAAGCGCAGGGAAATTATACTAAAATCTACACATTTGATGATCGAACCATACTTGTTTGCAAAACACTTCGTATCATTGAAGAGATGTTGCCACAGAAGTCTTTTTTTAGAATACATAAATCGTACGTTGTAAATTTGAATTATCTTACTAGATATGACAAATCGATTGGTTTATTTGTTGAGTTAATTAATGGGGTGAAACTGCCAGTTTCAGTGCGAAACAATTCGGGTTTAATCAATGCAATTACTTCTAAAATTTAGTCTTTTATTTTATTTAACGTGGAGTTGTACTTTTCTTTCAGCTCAACGTTTCCCTTCTGTTCATTTAACCATTAAAGACGGATTACCTTCCAATGCTGTTTATTGTGTTTTGAAAGATTCAAGAGGCATTATTTGGATTGGTACCGATGCTGGTTTGGTTAAATACGACGGATTTCAACTAAAAACATTTACCAAGAAAAATGGACTTGCAGGGAATTTTATTCGCGACATCAAAGAGGACAAGAAGGGAAATCTATGGATTGCTTGTTATGGTGATGGATTGACAAAGTTTGATGGTAAGAAATATAAGAATTTTTCTACTAAAAATGGATTGGTACATCAGGAAATTAGAAGATTGTATTTCGACAAAAAACAACAACTTTGGATTGGAACTGAACGTGGAGTTTCGGTACTGTCAGGCAATAAATTTTACAATTACAATACTCAAAAATTTGATAGATACGATCGATTTCAAGTTATGCAGTTTTGGGAAGAAAACAATCAACTCTATTTTTTAAGTAGAACACATGGATATTACAAATCCCAACTTAGTTCAGGAAAACTGCAATGTGAAAGTTTAGGTAAATTGTTTTCACAAATATTTTTTTTTAAAGTTGGAAAAAACAAGTATTTCTCAAACCACCACGGTTTATCTGTTGATACCACCACTAGCCATTTTCCAATAGATTCGGTAAACGCAATTCCTTTTAATCCAAATATTATTTGGGATGTGGCTCCAACAAAAAAAGGTGTGTTAATGGCGGCTAACTGTGTTTACTGTTCATCAGGAGGTTTGCTCTTATTGAAAAATGGAAAAATTGAAGATGTTTCTTCGGATTATGGTATCGATTCAAAGCAGTTATGGTCATTTTATAAAGACAAGCAAAAATCTAAAATTTGGATTACAACATTAGACGATGGTCTGCACATTATTGATGATTCTCCTGAATTTTATAAAACTACAGAATCGCAAATAAAGGATTATTGGAATGATGGAAAAGTTAAAATCGCAGTTTTAGAGAGTGGTTTATCAATTCAACAGTTGAATGGACAAAAGATCATCATTTCAAATAAACAATTCTTCGCGAAGATTAATGAAAAACAGCTACTTTTTATCAGAACCAAACCAGGAATAGCAACGCTAAAAACAAAAGGATTTCAAGTTCCAATAAACAAAGAAAACTTACAGTTAAAAAAAGTCCAAGTTCACAATGGAAAAATTTATGTTTCTTCCAATGCCGGTTTTTTTGAAATATCGATGCAAGGGGAGATACTCAATGTCGTTAACATTGAAACAGACCATTTCATTTTTACAAACAACTACGTACTTTATTATTGTCCTAATGGAAATTTAGCCCGTTTGAGTAAAACTAAAAACAATGAATGGCTCATTGAACTTACCCAGCCCAACTCAACAGATGAACCTAAAAACACCATTAAAATTGTCCAGTTAAAAAACACCCATTTATTTGCTTCTTCTCTTTATGGTATTTTTAGTTTGAAACACGGCCAAGTTACAGCAAGGAAAATAAAACTACCCTCCACCGAAGATGAGAAAATAAAAGATATTTGTTCTGATGGGAAAAATCGATTTTACATAGTTAATAGTGGTAATGATTTACTTGGTTTTACTTGGTCAAAGGGAAAAGTCAGATTAACGGAAAGAATTAATAATTCAAGAATCCATGGAGAAACAATTCTTAAGCTCGCGCAAGATGGAGAACATTTGTTTGTGTTGACGAATAGAGGGTTGAATGTTTTTTTTCAGAATGAAAATAAAGTCGCATTTAGGGATAAAGAACAAGGACTTTTTTTTAAAAATGTTTCTTATTTCAATGTTCACCAGGGAAAATTAGTTATTGTAACAAATCTCGGAACTTATTATTGGGATATTGCTTCTTTAATAAACACCAATCAAGCAAAAGATACTGTGTTTTTATCTTGTAAAAAAGCAGCAAAAAGTGGTAAAATACCTGCCTTTAAATTTTCATCTTCCCAGCAGTCGATAGTTATTCCTTTGAATAGAATTTGTTTGTATTACGGACAAAAAATAGTATTTAATTATACTTTAAACAGCAAAGATTGGACACGTTTAAATGGATCAGTTCTTTCTTTAAATCAACTGGAAAGCGGAAATTATACCATTAAAATTCGCCAAAAGGATTTATATACTGGCAAAACTATTGAATATTCTTTGGCCACAATTAGTAAAGCAAAACCATTTTGGAACCAACTTTGGTTTATTGCACTCGCAATGCTAACTTTTGTAGGTTTTGTGCTTTTTATTTCAACATGGAGAACACGAACGATTAAAAAACGTGAACGCCAAAAATCAGAATTACTCAAACGCATTTCTGACACCAAATTGGAAGCCTTGCAATCGCAAATGAATCCCCATTTTATTTTCAATTCATTAACTGCCATTCATTCATTTATTATCAAATCAGACGTCGACAATGCCTTGACTTACATGGATAAGTTCTCGAAATTGACGCGCCAAACCTTAGAGTTTTCATCCATGATGCACATTTCTCTTTTGGAGGAATTAGAATACCTGTCACACTTTATCGCATTGGAAAATATGCGCTTTGGCAACAATGTTGAAACACATTTTGAGTTAGGCGAGCTTGATTCTCGGAAAATTAAAATTCCGCCCTTATTAATTCAACCTTTGGTAGAAAATGCATTCGAACACGGTTTTACGAACAGGAATTTAAAATACCACCTCTATTTAAATTTCACTGAAGTAGACAATCTTCTTTGCGTCACAATTTCAGATACTGGCGAAGGTTTCTCGGACACTGCCCCAAAACCAGCATCCAAAGCAATGAACATTATTCGTGAGCGCTTAAATCTCATTGATGCTCAGCTCCTTGAAAAATTCTCCTTTACCCGAGAAAACAACCTAACTGTTGTGCGTTTTTACCTGCCTTTGGTAATTCAATAAAACACGCTTATTTCCTGATTTACAACGGTTATCCAAATTACTCAACGTAGGATAAATCGGTTTTTTGTTTTGGTGAAATAAAGTGAGATTTGTGGGGAATAATAGATAAAAAACAATTATATGAAGAAAAAGAAATTGAAATCAATTTTAATAAATGCTCTATCATGGTCATTATTTATTTTGTGTTTGAGTTCATGTAATCAAGCTGAAAATGAAATAAAAAGAGAATGTCCTGATTGTACAATTGAGGAAATTGAAGGAACACAAATATTAATTACGACTAACACCGAAGGGTTGGCTAATTTCTACGATACGAAAAGTCAATCTTTTATGCTTTCTGATTGGATAGAGGCGAAATATTCACCGGGAATTATATATGATGATATAACAATAACCATTGATGGTCAAAAAATTTATCTATTTAAGGATGATTTTAATAATATTTCCGACAGTTTCATTAAACAAAAATTGGCAGATATCAATTCTGAAGATTCAGAAAGTTCATCAGGTAGTTCTTCTAATAGTTATTGTTCAAAACACAGTAAAATGTATCGTACAGGAGAGTCCTGTTCAGAATGTAAAATTGAAGAACCTGATTCACAAAATGAAAGTGACGATGACGGTTTGGAAGAATTTAGACGTAGAGCGAGTCATCTTTAAATAATATAATTTTATATGGATAGAACTGAATACATTTTTGAAAAGGATTTTTGGGGTAATTGGAAATTAGTTCCTAAAAAAGAAGATAATGCACTTGGATGGATTATAGTAATGCTATTTGTTTTGGTTGTATTGTGTTTAGTTATTATTACTCTTCCATTTTGGGTTGCTTTATTGGGTTTTAAAATGCTAAAAACTAAGCGTTACTATGCTGGAATAGGTTCAATTCTGACAATGATTTACTTTTTTATTGATGTTAAAAAAAGATGGGTTAGTGGCTTCCTCTTTCAAGGATATAATAGTAGTGATGGAAAACTTAAAGAAGGCATATTAAATCATGAATATTTAAATTATGTATATGCTATAAATACCATTGGAGTCATCATTGGAATTATGTTCATGATACAAGCATATTTATTAAATCGAGAAAAATAAATTAGTAAATCATTTCTTAAGTATCTGTTATAATTTATGTATTTGGTATAATAAAATTTTTACCTCTAAAGATTAAAATAATTTCAAAATTGATGGCATTAATTGATGTAGTTAAATATCAAGCGGAAGAAAACGAATTTATTTGGAAATTTCCTTCCAACGATTTAAGAATTGGAACTCAAGTTGTTGTAAATCCTGCTCAACACGCTTTTTTTATAAAAAGTGGAGAAATTCTGGATGAGTTTACTAGTGGAACACACACAGTTAAAACAGAAAACATTCCTTTGCTCAATAAAATCATCAATCTTCCATTTGGTGGTAATTCACCATTTCAAGCAGAAGTTTGGTATGTTAATTTGCTTTCAAAATTGGATAACAAATGGGGTACAACAAACCCAATATTATTAGAAGACCCAAAATATGGAATAATAATTCCTGTAAGAGCATTTGGACAATACGGTTTTAAAATCTCAAATCCTCGAATATTCTTAGAAACATTAACTGGTAACTTACCTTCCTTTTCTGCAGAGAAAATTCAAGAGTATTTTAAAGGCAAAATAATTTCGTCCTTAACAAGCTTAATTTCTAAAAAATTAGTTCGAGAAAATATTTCAATTTTAGAAATAAACGTTTTCCTCGATGAATTATCTCAATTCTGCCAAGAAACTATTTCTGATGAATTTAAAAAATTCGGACTAGAAATAGTTAATTTCTACTTTATGTCTATTAATGTTCCTCTTGATGACCCAAGTGTTGTAAAACTCAAAGAAGCAAAAGACTTAGCGGCTAAAGTGAAAATAACAGGCAAAGAACTTTATCAAATGGATAGAAGTTTTGATGTTTTAGATAATGCAGCTAAAAATGAAGGAGGTGTTGCAGGTAATTTAATGGGTGCAGGTTTAGGGCTAGGTTTGGGGGTTGGAGTAGGAAATCAAATGAGTAATGTATCTAGAAATTTAAATACTCAAAACACGCCACCGCCTCCACCACCACCCACAATGTTATATTATGTTTTAATTAACAATCAGCAAAATGGTCCACTAAGTTTTGACCAATTAAAACAACTTATTGTTGATGTCAGAATAAATAAACAAACTATGATATGGAAAACGGGTATGGAAAATTGGGTTTTAATAACTGAAATCCCAGAAGTATCTAATTTATTTAATCAAACTCCACCGCCACATCCGTCTATTTAACAGAAAAAATATGTCAAAAATTGTTATCTATCTCGGCTCATTATTTGTTATAGTAAACACAATTGTTGGTTTACTAATCTCAAAATATTTGCTTTTCAACTGGCTCTCGGTTGACGTTGTATTAATCATCAATACAATACTTATTTTCAAATTATCAAGTGACAATATAAGCAATGGATATAAAATTGGACTATCATTTATTTATCCGATTTTGTGTCTTGTTTCTATTGTCTTAGCTATTCTTAGCCCCAATAAATTTAAAGACAATTTTTATGTAATTGTATTTATTCTAATCATACTTATTGAAACATCACTTTATTTAATTGCAAGAAATCTCAAAATAATTAATACAAAAAAATAATTATGGAAAAACAATTTGTTCAAATTACCTCTCAAAACTGCCACAATTGTGGTGCAAGCGTTCATGTTTCATCAAACACTGATAATCTTAAGTGCGAATATTGTGAGACACAAATCCGCATTCTGAGACCTGTTAAAATGAACGAGGAAAGCATGCTTGGCAAACTAAATGATGAGGAGATGAAAAAGTATCGAAATATGCTAACGATACTTGAGAATTCGATGAAAGCAGGTAACTTCAAAGAGGGATATGATTACTGTAACAAGGCACTTGAAGTTGATCCAACATCATCTGAGATTTGGGAAAACAAGGCGATTTGTTCATTTTGGTTAAGCACAAAGAGAGATGTTTTTAGTACTCAAGCAAAAGAAATCGTAACATATCTAAATACCGCGAAGTCTTATGACGCTAATTCTAAAACACTTCCTATAACATCTAAAAATATAGCTTGGGACTTATACAGTCTTGGATATGTATGGCTCCACTCTGTAATGCCGTATAATGATAAAGGAAATTATTCTTGGACGGATTGTGACAATATGTTTGAATATGTAAAATTATGGGATACGGCTTTTGATATCTATAATGAAACTAAATTTTTAAAAGATGCAGTTATTGAATTTAATGGAAATCAAGGAGCTAAAATAAATTGGCAAGATAAGAACGCTATACAAAGGTATCCTACTCAAAAACTTAAAGAAACTTACATTAAGAAAATTCAAAAAATTGAACCAAGCTATGTCCCACCGGAGGCTGAATCTGGATGGTGTTTTATTGCTACTGCGACAATGGGAAGTTATGACCATCCTGAAGTTATGGAATTGAGAAATTTCAGAGACAACTGGATTTTAGACAAAAAATGGGGTGAAGGTTTTGTTGCTTGGTATTATCATTATGGTTCAATTGCAGCAAAATCAATTGAAAAAAGTTTTGTATTAAAAAAGATTTGCTATTTGTTTGTTGTGAAACCATTGGTTTATTTATCAAGAATTATAAAATAAATAAATGATGGATGAAAAACAAAGTATTCAGGAGCAGTTACTTTTTGAGCAAGCTAAAAAATGGTTGATTGAAAATGGCGAGTTTAAAATTCGCCCATATAAGCAAAAAGATCTGTTCCAAGGTGTATTCAAAGACAAGAACGGAACCATAAAAGAGACAGGGGAAGACGTAAAAAGACTTACCATTCAAATTTATAACGATGTAAAATATTAAAAAAACATGACAGGAATACCAATTTTAAACAATTTTAAATTTATCTATGGAGAACCAAAAACAGAAAAATCTGATTTTTTGGAAGACTACAAAGAAATTTTAGGTTATGAAGTATTCAAAGTCTCAATAAATGATAAATGTTACGTAGTTTTTGATAAAGAAAATAATCAATATTACAATTTTGAGAGAACTTCAGAATCTATTGAATCAATAGATTACGATTTTGAAAAAATAATAGAAGCTTTCATATTAAAAAGCTAATAATCAGACAAATAATTATGTTCATAAAATAAATAAAATGAGTGAAATAATCCAATGTTCGTCTTGTGGCGGCACAAACCAGTTACCAGAAGGTAAAACTTCAATGTTTTGTGCTTTTTGTGGGAATGGGATTACTAAAAAGCAAATTGATACTAAATCAAACAATGAAAATTTAATAAAAGCAAAGCCTAAAATAATAGATTTTACGCTCTCATTAAAAGAAAGGAATATTAGTTCATTAAAGGACGTTTTAGTTTGGTTTTCAGACGATGAATTAGAAAATATTGCGCATTTAGATTTGAGTAATAACAATATCTTTAGTCTTAATGGACTTAATTCATTTAGTAGAATAGAAGAAATCGATTTGTCCTATAATAAATTTACAGAAATTAGCGCAAATGATATTGATATTATAAATAGTATAAATATTCAAAATAACCAAAATGGATTTAAATTAAATCTTTTAGGGAATCCAATAACTTCTGATTCTTGGGTACCTAAAATTAATATATCTTCTATACTTAATTCTTATACTGGTGAAATGTATCTTGATTCAAATTATGATATAAAATATCACACATACTATAATTTGGTTAAGTTAACTATTTTAACAAATGACGCTGAGATTGATGAATACCATCCAAACTCAACATTTAATCCAAACAATAAAAAAACTCATAATGGTAAAAAGGGTTCTTGCTTTATTGCGACAGCAACAACGGGAAGTTATGATCATCCAGAGGTGATGGAGTTGAGGAATTTTAGAGATAACTGGATTTTAGAAAAAAAATGGGGTGAAGGTTTTGTTGCTTGGTATTACCACTATGGTTCAATCGCGGCAAAATCAATAGAAAAAAGTTTTTTACTCAAAAAGACTTGCTATTTACTGATTGTGAAGCCTTTAATATACTTCTCAAGGATTGTAAAAAAATGAAATTATGAATGAAATTGAAAAATTAGAGAATAGAAATCGGATATTAAATGTCCAAATCTCATTTAAATATAAATAACATAACTAAGAATGAGCAAGAAATAATTGATGGTCATTTAAATGAAATTGCAATTAATGAAATTGAGATAAGGAAAATACAAGAGAACAATTCAAAATAATATATAGAAAAATGGACTTATAAAACGAAATGAAACCATTATTTGGTAAATGGGCAAAAGTCTTTCTTAATATGCCTTGAGGAAAAGCAAAAGAAGAAGAGCTTGAAAAAATGATAAAGGCTCTTGATTGGTTTTGTAAATGCAATTGAATTATTAACCAACTTCGAATCTGAGCAAGAGGAAGGTAAAATGGTTTTTATATTTATTAAAAAAATTGAAGATGAAAAGTAAGAATTACTATTTTTTAAAAAGAATCATTTGGTTAAGCTTAACTATTTTTCTTTTTACAAGTTGCGGAGAAAAAGCTCTCAATGAAGAAAAACAAATCCTAACGGCTTATGACATAGCGGGAACTTATGAATTTGGATCAGATGGAAATATTGAATCAGTTGGTTTACTAAAAGTTTATCCATTGTCTAAAAATAAGGCTTTGTTCTACATTCAAATTTGTATAGGTCCGCCTGCATACAATTTAGGAGAAATTTTCGGAGAAATTTCAAGTAAAGAGAATAACGGTGAGTTTTATCTTGATGAGAGTAATACACCGTATGATTGTAAGTTTAAATTTAATTTCACCAATAAAGAAGTTAAAATTATTACAGAAAATGACTGTTCTTTTGGAGGTAATGGCGTATCTGTTGATTATACTTTTTTCAAGAAAAATAATAGAATACCTTCCAATTTTACAGACTATGATGATAATACTTTTCTTTTCGATGAAGTTGATGTAAAATCGTATTATAGTCGTTTTGATTAATGATTTCGATATAAATTTCTAGCTATTAATCATAAAATACCATCCAAAATGAAATCACCATTTAATTTTCTAGCATCATTACTCATTTTATTGCTTTTTGTTTCTTGTAACAATATGAGCATTGACCAATTGCAAAATGAAGTTCTAAATGACATAAAAGCAAAAATTGAAAATCAAGGTCAAGACATTCAGGTTCAATCTTTCGTATTAACTCATGTTTCAGCTAATGAATACGTTGGCGTATTGGAAACACTGGAAAACGGACAGCTTTTCACTTATAATGTAAATGTTATTTCAGATGGAAAGTCATTTGTTTGGGAAATTCCTATTTCTGAAATGTCACAGGATGGCACTGATTCCCAAACAAATCAGGAAGAAGCATATTCCGATGAATCTTATGAAGAAACAGATTCTTATCAAGAAGAAGACCATAGAAATATGACCGAGGCCATGGAAAATATTTCAGATCCAACTTATTGTAGTCTTTGCAAAGGAACGGGAGTAGAAGAAAATAGAGCTAGAGGCATGGGGCTTGGTGATGATGAGTATGGTAGAGTTTGCCCAATGTGTAATGGCACTGGAAAAAAGTCTTATTAATTAAAACATGAATTATGAGTGAAAGCGCAATAAATTTAGTAATAGTATTTATTTGTTTGTCATTAATTGCAATCAATATTCTTTTCTATTATTCCTTACAAACTACAATGAACCTTGTCAATGATAAAAACAGACAAATGCCCGGATCTTATGTTTGGCTAAATTTAATACCGGTATTTGGCATCTTTTGGCCTTTTATCTTTAATGCTGCTTTGGCAAAATCAATTGAAAATGAATTAAAAGATAAAGGTTCAGATGAAAAGGTAAATCTATATCCGGGAACTATTGTTTATCCGATCTCATTTTTGTTTCTGACCAACCTTACTTATTCTTCTTATACGACATTTTCCAGCACATTAAATTATGGAACGCTTTATTTGTCTGCGTTATTCCTATTTTCTAGCCTCTATTTTTGGTTTGTTTTCTGGAGACAAACCTTGCGATTTAAAAAGATTCTTCAAGGTCGTGAAGTCATTAGTTCTCCTGAATCAACATATGCTATTATTTTGATAACAGTAATTTCAACAGTACTTTTTTTAGGAGGATTCTTACAACTTTGGAGGATACTTTTATGAATATTATATAAAAGGTCAAGAAAATGGCACGTCAAATGTGCGAAGGAAAAGGTAGAAGAACTTATTAAAAGTTAAACAACTAATTTATGGAAAAAATTAAAATTTTTTATCTTAATTTTCAACCAATCTATCCATCACAAACTCCAACATTTTCCCATCCAATTTCGAGAAAACAAACCATGGTTCGACAAGCTCACCACGGGTCTCTTTCCCAAATCCTTCAACGAAGCACCAATGTGATACAATTCATTTCGGTCGATGATAAGAAATCGGTCGTGACTTTCTCTCAATTCTCGAATATTGATAGGTGGATATTGATTGTTGTGTCTTTCAAGGTCGAGGTGTAAAACCTTTGAAATAGACTTGGTGTAAATGATAGCTTTAACATTTTCGGAACGTTTACTCAGGTGTGTCAACACAGATTCGTCGATGTAATTGTCAATAAGAATGATTTCTTTTGAGGCAGAACGAATTATTCTCGACATCAACTCGAAAGCATCGAAGATTTGTCCGTCAAAGAATATGCCTTGAGAAGGGATAGTATTTTTTTCGAGTGCCTTGAAAACGTTCTCAAATTTATTATCTGTTTCCAATTGTTTTCGTTCCAAGCCATCAATTCGTTGTATCAATCCATGTTGTGAAGCCATCAATTTGCGCATTGAAACAAATGCACGCATTATAGTGACATGAACTTGAGAAGCTTGTTCACTTTTTAAAACACCAGACAATCCAGCAACTCCTTGTTCTGTAAAAACGAATGGGTTTTTTCTTCTTCCTCCATGTTCATTTGAAGTCGCATTTTGCGATATCAAGTTTTCCCATTCTTCTTTTGTAAGTTTAAACATAAAGTCTTCTGGGAACCGTTCGGCATTTCTTTTTACTTGTTCATTCAAACGGCTAGTTGATACTCCGTAAATATCTGCCAAATCGCTGTCTAGCATAACATATTCACCCCGGAAAATAAAAATTCTTTTTTCGATACGATCGGTTGATTGGGTTAAAATACTACTCATTTCAAAAATTGTTTAATTTGTATTGTATACTGGTTTTCAAGGTGAACTTCGATGTGCTCAGCAGCCTCATTTGGGCGGTATAAAATGATTTCATTCTTCATAGTTTACTTGAAGTTAAGAAATAATATCCTTTCGCGAAATATGATTTGGTAGAAATTTTGAAAGAAAAACGATTTTTTTGGCCTTAATTTTCAACCAATCTATCCATCACAAACTCCAACATTTTCCCATCCAATTTCGAGAACGCAAACCACCGTTTACCCAAATCCTTCAACGATGCACCAATGTGGTACAACTCTTTTTGGTCGATGATGAGAAAGCGATTTGAAAGTTGAACCAAATTGGTTGTTTTTTAATTGAAATAAAAGCAATAAAATAGTACAAATCATCCAATTAATTACTACATTTGTACCAAATATTTATAGATGGTTGTAAGAGATATACAGGATTTACTTCATTATTATGGTCAGCAGTTTAGATCGGTGATGCTTGTTGGTCCAAGGCAATCGGGAAAAACTACGCTTGCAAAAATGGTGTTTCCAGCTAAGAAATATGTTTCGTTAGAAAACCCCGATGAAAGAAATTTAGCATTGAATGACCCAAAAGCATTTTTGAACCGCTTTCCGAATGGAGCTATTTTGGATGAGGTGCAGCGTGCGCCAGAATTATTGAATTATTTGCAAGAAATCCTTGATAATACAAGCGAAGATGGTCTATTCATTTTAACAGGAAGCAATAATCTTTTACTTCAAGAAAACGTAAGCCAAACCTTAGCTGGTAGAATTGGTGTGTTGGATTTATATCCATTGAGTTATCGCGAATTACAAAATCAAGATAGACAGTATATGTTGAATGAGCTAATATTGAGAGGTTTTTACCCTGAAATTCATCAAAAAAACAGAAATCCTGATTTGTGGTATCAATCTTATGTGCGCACTTATGTCGAGCGAGATGTGAGGCAGCTAAAAAATATTGATAATGCAATGCTATTCTTTAAATTTCTTCGACTTTGCGCAGGAAGAGTTGGTCAAACTGTGAATCGGAGTGCCTTGAGTAATGAATGCGGGATTGATGTTAAAACAGTTGATTCCTGGTTGTCTATTTTGGAAAAAACCTTCGTGATTAAAATGCTCCCTACTTACTTCAATAACTTTAACAAGCGATTGGTTAAAACACCAAAACTTTACTTTGTGGATACAGGTTTGGCATGCTCCCTGCTTTCCATCAAAAAAGAAAGTGAACTTGAGGTGTCACATTTTAGAGGAAGTTTGGTTGAAAATCTGATCATTATGGAGTTTGTGAAGAACAATGCAAATCTCAATCTTGGTCATCAATTCTATTTTTGGAGAGATAACAAAGGTCTTGAAATTGATTTAATTATCCAGACAGCCACTCAATTAAATGCAATAGAAATTAAGTCTGCTCAAACATTTTCATCTGATTTTACCAAAGGTTTAAAGAAGTTCAATGCATTGTCAGATGGAACAGGTGGTGTCTTAATTTATGATGGTGAAATGGAGTTTACTTCACAGGAATTGATTAAAGTTGTAAATTGGAAATCAGCTTTGATTAATCTTCAAGTAATTTAGATAGAACAAACTCCAAAATAAGCCTATCCAATTTGGAGAACGCAAACCTTGGTTCGATAGGCTCACCACAAGTTTTTCGACAAGCTCACCACAGGTCTCTTTCCCAAATCTTTCAGCGAAGCACCAATGTGATACAATTCATTTCTATCAATAATCAGAAAGCGATCGTGGGTTTCGCGAAGTTCACGGATTTGAATAGGTGGATATTGGCTGTTATGTCTTTCAAGGTCAAGATGCAAAACTCTTGAAATGGACTTGGTGTAAATGATAGCATCAACATTTTCGGAACGTTTACTCAGGTGCGTCAAAACAGATTCGTCGATATAATTGTCAATCAAAATGATTTCTCTATTGGCAGAACGAATTATTCGCGATATTAACTCGTAGGCATCGAAGATTTGTCCGTCGAAGAATACGCCTTGGGAGGGAAGTTCACTTGTTTTGAGCTGTAAAGTAATTTTACTTACTTCTTTAGAAAGATTCTCTAGATTATTTTCTATTCGATCTACCCGTTGGTTAAATGCATAACCTTTGAGTAAATATTCTCGCAAAACGGTGGTGGCCCAAATACGAAATTGTGTTCCTTGTTTAGAATTAACTCTGTATCCAACTGAAATTATTGCATCTAAATTGTAATATTCAATTGTTCGTCTTACGGTCCTTCCAGATTCATTTTGAACTGTTGCATTTTTTGCAACAGTTTCTTCTTCTATTAACTCACCTTCTCGATAAATGTTTCGTAGATGCCTCGAAACAACTGATTTATCTTTATTAAAGAGACTTGCGATTTGATTTAAAGTGAGCCAAATAGTCTCGTTTTCAAAGCGAACTTCAATATGTTCTGCTGCTTCATTTGGTCGGTATAAAATGATTTCATTCTTCATTGTTTACTTGAAGTTAGGAAATATTATCCTTTTTTGAAGAATGATTTTCAATTTATTTTTACGAAAAAATGAATTAGTAATTAGTTAAACATCGTCGTGACTGATTGCTTAATCGTGTAAATTTAAAAGTTGTTAATTCTAACTTCTGTAGGTCTTATTTCAATACTTTCGGTAAAAATATAACCTTATGAAAAAATCAATTTTATTATTCGCTCTTTTTGCAGTGCTGGGATTATCTTCTTGTACTTCATTACACAAGACGATGCGCGAACCCAATGTACGTGTTGAATTAGTTCGCGAAAACTTCGATCTTTCGGAGCAAGTTTCAGCAGAAGCTACATCCGTTAGAATCCTAGGAGTTGACTGGCAACGTATACTGAACAAAGAACAAGGTTCCGTGGAAGGTTGGGCATTTTCAGCTATCAATTTGGGTTACATTCCTATTATCGGAAACGGTATTTCTGAACCAACTTCGTTTTATGCACTACATGAAATGATGAAAAATAATCCTGGCTATGATGTTGTGTTTTATCCGCAGTACGAAGCAATTGTAAAACGCCCTGTTATCGGAATTGGACTGATTTACAAGAAAATCACTGTTAAAGCAACTGCTCGATTAGGAAAAATGAAATAAATCTTTAGTTTTCAAAATTCATAAACAAACACTAGTTCGATTTTAAATTGGGCTAGTGTTTTTTATAAACTCTTGTATTGAGCATGTTTATTTTTCTTTTAACAAAAAAAAAACCACCAATCTTTCGACTGATGGTTTCCTTTATAGAAGCTTTTAATTAGTTTGCTGCTTTCTTAGCGCAACAAGCTTTTTTCTCTGTAGAAGAGCAAGATGCTTTAGTTTGTGATGCACAACAAGCACCTTTCTTTTTCTTTTTCTTTTTGTCGTCGTGTTTAACAACTTCAATTCCGTTTGCAGCTGCGTAAGCTGTAGTTGCCATTGAACCAACAAATGTTGTCAAAGCTAATGCTAAAAAAATCTTTTTCATAGTTCCTTTTTTTTGTAAAGTTAATAAATTATTTAAATGTTGCCAAGCGTGTTAACTTGGATTTGACAACGTCGCCAACCTTGACATCTATTTGAGCATCAAGTGGTAAAAACACATCAATTCTTGAGCCAAATTTTATAAATCCAAATTCTTCTGCTTGTTTTGCTTCCTTGCCAACTTCAGCATAATAACAAATTCTTCTTGCCACCGCACCAGCTATTTGACGAAACAATATTTCTGTGCCATTTTTATGTTCAACCACAAAAGTTGTTCGTTCGTTCTCAGTACTACTTTTTGGATGCCAAGCAACTAAAAACAATCCTGGATGATACTTTGCGTATTTTGTTATTCCACTGATTGGAAAGTAGTTTGCGTGCACATTCAACGGTGACATAAAAATCGAAATTTGAATTCTCTTATCTTTAAAGTATTCATTTTCTTGCGTTTCTTCAATCACAACGATTTTACCATCCGCTGGGCAAACAATATCGTTTTCGCCAAAAGTACAATCGCGTGAAGGAATTCTAAAAAATTGAACAACCAAAACCAAAAACGCAATAAATACCAATTCGGCCAAAATAAAAATTGGCAATAGCGCATGTTTTGTAAATCCCCAATAGTTCAGTGCACTTAAGCCTGAAATTAAAACAAGGGTACCGAGCATGATACCATAACCTTCTCTGTGTAATTTCATAGTTAATATTTACCAGTAATTATAAATCATTGACCAACAATAAAAGAATGGAATTCCAAATAAGGCCGCGTCAAATCTATCTAAAATTCCACCATGTCCAGGTAGAATTGAACCTGTATCTTTTATCTTTAAACTTCTCTTGAATAAGGATTCTAATAAATCACCATAAATCGCGCAAGGAGCAATGATAACAGCAGAAATCATCCAAAACACTTCTTCTCCTTTATTGATAAAAGCTCCAATTATATATCCGAAAAGTAGCGTAAAAAATACACCACCGATAGTTCCTTCCCAGGTTTTTTTAGGAGAAATTCGTTCAAATAATTTTGTTTTCCCGAAAGCTCGACCAGTTAAATATGCAAAGGAATCATTTGCCCAAATTAATAGATACATCCCAACCACGGCAGGTAAATAAGAAGTATCTCTAAGGTTTAAATCAATGGTTAAATAAAAAGGAACAACAACGTAAATTATTCCAAAAACCAAAACTGAAATGTTAATTACTGGGTTTTCTTTTTTCTTCCATAACTCACTCAAAACTAAAGTAAAAAACAAAGGAAAAATGACAGTTATTGAAATGATTGGTAAGACTTTCGCGCTGATTCCAATTAATAAAGTGAAGATGAAAATACCAATAAAAATACCAATTTCGGAACTAACGCTAACGATTTTGTCATTTTTAAACAAGCGGTAAAATTCCATCAAACCAAGAACCATAAAAACGGAGAAAACAAGAGCCTGTGCATACGGATTCCAAAGAATAGAACCTATTACAACGGTTGCGAAAACTGCACCTGTTAATGCTCTAGTTCCTAAATTACCCAATGGCATCTTTCACTATTTTTTCGGCTTTTTCTTTGTCTTCAATGTTAACATAAAGTTCGTAACTTCCGAAATTGTTATACATTGAAGAAACGGTATTACGTTCTTTAAACACAACATCTTCCACATCAAGCACCATTTTTAGTTGCTCAAACAGAAAAACATCTGTGGTGGAAAAAACGCAAACCCAATCCATTACAATGATTCGTGATTATTTGACTCAGCAGGTTTTTCAGATTCTTCTGTTTCATTAGAGGATGCCTCACTTGAAACGGATATTTGTTCAGTAACATGACCGTCAACAACCGAAGCATTTACTTCTATTGTATCTTCTTTATCCCATTGACGTTTTCCAAAAATCGTTTCTAAATCTTCTTTGAAAATTACCTCAGAAGTCAATAATTTATCCGCTAAAGCTTGTAATTTTTCTTTATTATCTTTCAATAATTGAATCGCTCGCTGGTATTGACTTTCGATTAATTTACTTACCTCTTCGTCGATTGTTTTTGCAGTATCATCTGAATATGGTTTTGTGAATGCGTCACGACCTTGGGAGTCATAGTAGGAAATATTCCCTATTTTATCATTCAAACCATAAATAGAAACCATTGCATAGGCTTGTTTTGTAACTTTTTCTAAGTCACTTAAAGCTCCTGTACTTATCTTACCGAAAGTAACTAATTCAGCCGCACGACCACCTAAAGTTGAACACATATCATCTAATATTTGCTCAGTTGTAGTAATGCTTCTTTCTTCTGGTAAATACCAAGCTGCTCCTAATGATTGTCCACGCGGAACGATTGTTACCTTAACAAGTGGATGTGCATGTTGTAATAACCAAGAAATTGTTGCATGTCCAGCTTCGTGATAAGCGATTGATTTTTTCTCTTCAGGTGTAATAATTTTATTTTTCTTCTCTAAACCACCAACGATTCGATCAACAGCGTCCAAGAAATCTTGTTTTTCAACTTGTTTCTTGTCCTTTCTAGCAGCAATTAAAGCAGCTTCATTACAAAGATTTGCAATATCTGCACCAGAAAAACCAGGAGTTTGTTTTGCCAAGAAATCAACATCAATATTTGGTTCTAATTTAATAGGTTTCAAATGCACTGCAAAAATTTCTTTACGCTCATTGATGTCTGGCATGTCTACGTAAATCTGTCTATCGAATCGTCCAGCACGCATTAAGGCGCTATCTAGTACGTCAGCTCTATTTGTTGCCGCAATGATAATTACACCAGAATTGGTTCCAAAACCATCCATTTCTGTCAACAATTGATTCAAAGTGTTTTCGCGTTCATCATTCGAATTGAAACCATTGTTTTTACCTCTAGCTCTACCGATTGCATCTATTTCATCAATAAAAATAATTGAAGGAGCTTTTTCTTTTGCTTGGCGGAATAAATCACGTACTCTAGAAGCACCAACACCAACAAACATTTCTACGAAATCAGAACCTGAAAGAGAAAAGAATGGAACTTTAGCTTCACCTGCAACTGCTTTTGCAAGTAAAGTTTTTCCTGTTCCCGGAGGTCCTACTAACAAAGCACCTTTAGGGATTTTTGCACCTAGTTCTGTATATTTTTTTGGATTTTTTAAAAACTCAACAATTTCAACAATTTCTTCTTTAGCACCTTGTAAACCAGCAACATCCTTGAAAGTAATATTAGTAGTTTTGCCTTTTTCGTATACTTGCGCTCTTGATTTTCCGATGTTGAAGATTTGACCTCCGCCACCTCCCCCGCCACCTGACATGCGGCGCATAACAAAAATCCAAATGATTATGATGAGTCCAAAAGGAAGTAAATAGCTCAAAATTTGGGCTACATAATTAACCTCATTTACATTTTGGTAGTTTTTATATCCTTTATCTTCTAAAAGTTTTTCAAAATTGGAGTGATTACCAATGTTTTCGAGTTCAAAAGTGACTTCTTTACCTTTTACAGATGTTTCTTTTGAAATTGTTTTTTTCATTTCTGCCAGCTCACCTTTGGTTGCTTTTTTAACAATATCCAATCCTTTGGCAGTCAATTTAAAATCAGCTTGGCTTTGATTAATAATGCGAACATTTTTTACGCCTTGTTGATCTACGAGGTTAAAAAAAGTTTCGCGGTATTTGATAGAAGCGTGCCCGCCAGTATTCATATAAATTTGGAATGCAATCAAAGCAACTCCTAAAGCAGCATAAATCCAATAAATAGAAAATGGACTTTTTTTCTTTTCTTCTGACATATTCTTGTTAATCTAAATTTGGTATATCTGTACGAATTGCATCAGCCCACAAGTCTTCTATACTGTAGAAACCTCTTGCGTCTTTATAGAAAATGTGTGCGACAACATCTATGTAATCTAACAAAATCCATTCACTATTGTTTTTACCTTCAATGTGCCAAGGTTTTTCTTGAAGAATTTTTCTTGTAAATCGTGAAGTTGCATTTGAAATACCATCAACATGTGTACTTGAGTCTCCGCTGCTGATTACAAAAAAATCGCAAACAGCGCTTGGCAGGTGGCGTAAATCTAATACTACAATATTTCTCGCTTTATTTTCCTGCATCCCTTCCACTATCGTTTTACACAATAATTCCGACTCAGTTATACTTTTTGTTTTTCGCATTTAATTTTTTGTTGATTCACAAATCTAAGGGATAAATTTTAATTTTGACCCGACCCTCAAAAGTAATACTGTGAAGCAAGCTCTTTTCGGAAAAGAAATCATTCATTTATCTCATGTTGATTCAACCAACAATTTTGCTGCCAAGCTACTTTCCGAGAACCTTTGTCAAAATGGAGCGGTAATTATGGCAGACGTTCAAACACAAGGAAAAGGGCAAAGAGGAAATGTTTGGTTGTCTGAATCAGGGAAAAACTTATTATCCTCCTTTGTTTTTAAACCCGACAATCTGTCAGTAGAAAATCAGATAGCTTTAACTTGGGCTACGAGTCTTTCTCTCCTAGAAACATTAAGAAAATTTAACATTGAAGCGCTGATTAAATGGCCAAATGACGTCTTTGTTGGAGGGAAAAAAATCGCTGGTATTTTAATTGAAAACCAACTTCAAGGCACGCGTATTAGTTGCTCAATAATTGGAATTGGTTTAAACTTAAATCAAACTCTTTTTGAGGATTTAAACGCAACGAGTTTACAACTTGAAACAGAACAGACTGTTCAACCACGTACGTTTTTAAATTTGCTTGCACATGAAATGAATGAACAATTTCTGTTAATTTATTCTTCTAATTTCGAGATTTTAAAAACAGAATACGAAAATAATTTGTTTCAAATGAATGAATTGAAAAGCTATGAAGATGAATTTGGTGTGTTTGTTGGAAAAATAATTGGAACAACTGAAGAAGGGAAAATCTTAATTGAAAAATCAAATGCTATTCAGTCTTATGGTTTGAAAGAGGTTGCTTTTTTGAGGAAGTAGAGTTATTGAAATTGTTTATTTGAGTGAGTGATTTCGTACTTCCAATTATAATTTTAATCAAAATCAAATTCATAACGCCAACATTAATCTCAATTTGAGCTAATATTTTATTTGCCTTTCTTTTTGCATGATCAAAAAGAAACAAATTCGCCGCGGCGAATCTAGGCTCTGAATTTCTTTTTTCCGCCGCGGTGGACGCAAATTATCACTCTGATATTATTTACAACTCGAAGCGAACAATTTTAACTCCTTTCTGAAACTGGATTTTGGCGGATGTTTTTACAAAAATCCTTAAAATTAACCAGTTTCAGTTCAGTAGCTAAAACCTAGAAATCCAAGGCCGAAAAAGTGCGTTAATATTATTTAAATAGTTCTCTCTTCGATTTATTGTTTGATTTTCAAGTTTAAAATATTATTTGGAATGGTTGCGAAAACTAAATAAAAGTAAATCTGCATAAATCGGTCTTCATCTTCCTTTAATCTTCATGGCAAGGTTCTTTGATAATCGCTTTCATTAAAGATGTTTTATTGCAAATTAAAATTTATCGGAATCGTCATGTACTGCGAAACGGAATGCCCATCGTTCTTTGCTGTTTTCCACCTTGGCATATTTTTAATCACTCGAATGGCTTCAAATTCCAAGCCTTTACCGTTGGGAACGCTTTTTATAATCTCAAAATTTTCTAATTCTCCATTTTTGTTTACCACAAAACGCACAATCACTTTTCCTTCGATGCCCTTGTCTTTTTCTAAAGTTGGATATTGAACGTTTTCTTGAATATATTTCATCATTTGAGCATATCCGCCTGGATATGCTGCATCAACTTCAGCAAAAACAACCGGGCCGTCATCTGCAATTTTTGGTTCTTCCATTTCATAAATAGGTCTTTCAGGCTCAACAACCTCCATCATCGGAATCCCCATTGTTTCATAAACTTCATTTACAGTTTCAACGTGTTCTGATTCAAGAATCTCACCACCTTTGAACGTTCTAAGAATGTCTTTCTGTTCTTTATCTTTTTTAGAATTTTCTTTCTTTTTTTTCTGTTCATTGGAACGTAAAGCAATTTCAGTCTTATGTGATTTCGAAATGGAACCTCTAAGATTCGAATCTTGCTCGCAGGAAGAAAACAAACTTGCGCCAACCATCGCTAAAATCATAAAAGCTTTCGGCTGAAAGCGCGGTTGTTTCAACACTTCCATTAGGGCAGGATAATCGTCAATATGAAAATCAAATTGCTGACTTGACATTTTACCACAAACAGAACCAACAGGATTTGAAAGCAAATACGCAATGATTTCCACACGACTAAATGTTCTGAAGTCGACCAAATGTTTGTCACATTTCAAGCAATGACGCGAATGCATCGTGATTTTCATGTTGTCCCAATCTTCGAGACAAGGTTCTTTGATGGTGACTTTCATGGTTAGAAAATTACTTAAACTTTCACGGATTCCAGTTCTACTCCATCCAAGTTTTGCAATTGCGCTTGTAACGTGCTGTTTGAAAGGGGCAAACTTACTTTTAGAACGCAGGCAACTTCAAAAGATTGTGTAATAATTTTACAAGGCTGACTTTTAACGATTTTCATCACCTGTGGCATTTGCTTGTACGTGAATGAAATGGTTATTTCTTGTTCGTCCTCTAGCTCAACGATTTCCGCCTGTTCCAACGCTTCTTTCGATGCAGTTCGGTAGGCATTGATCAGACCGCCAACTCCTAAATTTGTACCACCGTAATAACGCACAACTGCCACCAAAATATTCGTTACATCAAAAGATTGAATTTGTCCTAAAATCGGCGGTCCAGCAGAATTGGAAGGTTCTCCATCGTCACTCGCACGATATAATTTCTTATCACTTCCAAATCGAAAAGCATAACAAACATGTACCGCTTGATGATGTTCTTTTCGCCATTTATTGAGGTAAATTTTTGCTTCTTCTTCCGTTTTACATGGCACAGCAAAAGCCAAAAACTTCGATCCTTTTTCTTTGTAGAATCCTTCGCTGGTTTGCAATATCGTTCGGAAATGAGGCAAGTGCTTTTTTCAGCAAAAGTAAGGAGAGTATTGAGAAGATATGCTATTTTGGGTTTGGGGTGGGGGAAGGAGAGGTTTTGTTGAGGAAAGGGGTAATGAATTAAAAGCAAATTAGAAATTATTGCTTTGGTAAAAGGAATTTTGCTTTCTTTGATGAAAGATAATTTTACAAATTATTAGAGATGAAAAAAGTTGAAGTTGTTGCCGCTGTTATTATCAAAGATTCTAAAATTCTATGTGTTCAACGTGGTGTTTCAAAACTTGATTATATTTCTAAAAAATGGGAATTTCCAGGTGGAAAAATCGAAGAAAATGAATCTTTTGAAGATGCTTTAATGCGTGAAATCCAAGAGGAATTAAGATTAAAAATTAAGGTTGAAAAATTATTTTTGACAGTTGAGCACACCTATCAAGATTTTCATTTAACGATGCACAGTTATTTGTGTGAAACTGAAAATACAGAACTTACTTTAACAGAACATTTAGATTTTAAATGGCTTGAAAAAGAAAATCTATTAGCACTTGATTGGGCAGCAGCAGATGTACCTATTGTAAATAAGTTGATGTTATCATGAATCAGTTAAGAACGAAGTTATCAGAAAGTCTTCAAACTGGATTTGTTGATCAGATTATTCAATCAACACGTGAATATCGACCACAACTTTTAGTGAATGATAAATTAGCAGGTAAAAAAGTTCTCACAACAATTGAACGAGAACTAAGACTTTGTGATGAGTTTTGGTTTTCTGTAGCATTTATTACTACGAGCGGTGTTGCAACATTAATAAACACATTAATTGAGCTTGAAAAATCTGGAGTTAAAGGCAGAATTTTAGCTTCTCAATATTTAAATTTTACACAACCAGAAGCTCTAAGAAGATTAAAACAATTTTCAAATATTGATTTAAGAATTGTTACGGACGGTGATTTTCATTCCAAAGGTTATTTATTCAAGAAAAATGATGTTTATAACCTAATTATTGGCAGTAGTAATTTGACAGCAAACGCTTTATGTTCTAATAAAGAATGGAATTTAAAAGTTACTGCAACTGAAGAAAGTGAGCTAATTCATCAAACAAGAAAGGAATTTGAAGATGAATTTTTAAATGCCCAAATTGTCACAGATGAATTTATAGTAAAGTATGATTTATACTATAGAAGTCAACTTGAATACAATAAGAAAATACAAGCCAAATTAAATCCTGCTGAGTTTTTTGATATCAAGCCTAATTTAATGCAACTTGATGCTCTTGAAAATTTAAAGCAGCTCAGAAAAAAGGGAAAATCAAAAGCACTTTTAATTTCAGCAACTGGAACAGGAAAAACATATTTATCTGCTTTTGACGTTAAAGTTTTTAAACCTAGAAAGTTTCTTTTTGTTGTGCATAGAAGAACGATTGCAGAAAAAGCAATGGAAACATTTAAAAATCACTTTGGTGATACTTTTACAATGGGACTATATTCTGGAAATGAACGAGAATTGGAAGCAGATTTTATTTTTTCAACCATTCAAACAATATCGAAAGATGAACATTTACATCAGTTTGAGAAAACGCATTTTGACTATATTGTAATTGACGAATCGCATCGAGCAGGCGCTACTTCTTATCAAAAGATAATGGAGTATTTTGACCCTCAATTTTTGTTGGGGATGACTGCAACGCCTGAAAGAACCGATGGATTTGATGTTTTTAAATCTTTTGAATATAACATCGCCTATGAAATAAGGTTGCATCAGGCACTTTCTGAAAATATGTTGAGTCCGTTTCATTATTATGGAGTTACGGATATAACAGTTAATGGAAAAGTAATTGATGATAAAAGCGATTTTAATTTACTTACTGCAGACGAACGAGTAAATCGAATTATTGACATAGCAGAGTTATATGGATGTGATAATGGAAATGTTAGAGGTTTAGTATTTTGTTCAAGAAAAGAAGAATGTTATGCACTTTCAAAAGAGTTTAACAAACGACTTGGCTATCAAACTATCGCATTAACTGGTGATGATGATGAAATAAAAAGAGCAAATGCAATTAGATTATTAGAATCAACAAGTAAAGCAGATAAATTAGATTACATTTTTACGGTTGATATTTTCAATGAGGGGATAGACATTCCAAGTGTAAATCAAATCATTATGTTGCGTCCAACCCAGTCTGCGATTATTTTTGTTCAACAATTAGGAAGAGGACTCAGAAAAGTAAATGATAAAGAATATTTAACTGTAATTGATTTCATCGGTAACTACAACAATAATTTTCTAGTTCCAATTGCACTTTATGGCGACACAAGTTTTAATAAAGACACATTAAGAAATCTAATTTCTACAGGAAGTGCTTTGATGCCTGGATCTTCAACCGTAAATTTTGATAGAATTACCAAGGAAAAGATTTTCGACGCGATTGATAGTGCTAAACTTGAGATGAAAAAAGATTTGGTAAATGATTATCAATTGTTGAAGTTCAAGATTGGCCGAATTCCAAAAATGATTGATTTCCTTGAATCAGGTTCTCGTGACCCATTTCTATATGTAAATTATTCAAAATCATATTTAAATTTTCTTCTTTCAATCAAAGAGATAGAGCATGAAAACTTGACTAAAAATCATTTAAGACTAATTGAACTTTTTTCAATTGAGATAAACAACTCTAAAAGAATTGAAGAGACAATTTTATTAAATGAGTTACTTTTAAATGGATGTACTTCATTTACAGAAATTAATTATGTTATTCTTCGAAAGTATGGATATATAAATTCAGAAGAAACTCTAAATTCAGCTTTTAATAATTTAAATTTCAACTTCATAACTGAGAATTTTCAAAAAAAGCTCCTGAGAGTTTCTGAATTATTAGGGTTTGAAATCATCACAGAAACATCAAGCAAAGTTCAATTTTCAGACTTTTTTCAGGGATTATTAAGCAACGATGTTTTCAAAGAATTTTTAATTGACTCAGTTCAATGTGCAATAATGATTTTTGACAGAAAATTCAACTTAAAGAGATATTCTGAAGGCTTCCAACTTTATCAAAAATATTCACGGAAAGATGTTTTTAGAATTCTGAATTGGGATAAAAATCCCGTAGCTCAAAATGTTGGTGGTTATATTATTTCAACTGATAAAACAAATTGTCCAATTTTTGTAAATTATCACAAAGAAGAAAATATTTCGAGTACGACAAAATACGAGGATAAATTTTTAAATAACCTCGAGTTTCAATGGATGTCAAAATCAAATAGAACATTATTGAGTAACGATGTTGTAACAATTAAAAATCATCAAACTGGCTTACGAATTCCTTTGTTCGTTAAGAAAAGTAATGATGAAGGTACGGAGTTCTATTATTTAGGCGATGTAACTCCAAATGCCGATTCCTTTGAGCAAAAAACAATGGAAAATGATTTAGGAAAAAAAGTTCCTGTTGTTCAACTAATTTTTAAATTAAATCAACCAGTTGAAGATCATTTATTTGATTATTTCACGGATGTAAATCCATAAAACAATACATGCTCACCCACCACCAAAAATCCCAAATCCTCCAATCCATCATCGCATCTTCAAATGGGAGTTATGCGGATGCTATGAAAGCGGAATTGGCGATTTTCTTTTTTGAGAACGAGCATCCTTTGGATTTCCTCAAAGATTTAAAAACCGAGCAAGAAATCCAAAACAAAGTGGACGCAATTATTCATCAAATGATCCTACACGAAGACGAAGCAAGCTTGCAAGAAATTATGGAGTTGAGTGTTTGAATCGTAGGAGATTATAGAGTCATCCTCCTTTGACGGAAATCGATACTTCTCGATGCGATGAAAGAGTCACCTCCCTTAATCCCTCCTCAAGGAGGGAAATTTAAATCTCGCTTCGAAAAAGATTTTGTGTTTCCTCAATGATTTCCAGACCGAGCAAGAAATTATGGAGTTGAGTGTTTAAATCGTAGGAGATTATAGAGTCATCCTCCTTAATCCTCCTTCAAAGGAGGAAACCTAATCCTACTTCGATAAAAAATATTTTATGTTTCCTCAATGATTTCCAAACCGAGCAAGAAATTCTGAAGTGGAGTGTTTGAATTTCAATTTTCAGTACTTCAATCAAATATAGTTTTTTAGCTAATAAATTTCATTACGACACTAATTAAATTATTAAACATGGAAATTGAGTTCGTTTTAAAATGTAAAGTTCGCCAAAACTCGATAAAAAGTAAAGTTTTGGCGTGCTATAAAAAGAATAATTATTTTGTAATACATTGTTATTTATATAGTTAAAAAAAATTCACATAAAAAATCTATTCAAATTCTTATTAATTTATTCAATCGCGTTAAATACGCTTGTTCATAATTTCGTTTAATGGAATCTGATAAAAAAGAGTTACGAATTAATTTCTTTACGTCTTTTTCATTCGTACAAATTGATTCTATTATTTTCGATATTTGAAAAGAAGAAATCCCTGCCATTTCTCCCAATTTTTGGAATTGTTCTTTGATTTTTCTATGAATCTCATTTTTAGGTAACAACCCATCTTCCAAAGCAAAATCGCGGTCGACTATATGAATTCGACTATTTAATAAATCATAAGCAGGACTTAATCTAAAGTCACCGAATGAAGTTTCAATTAGGGAAAAATTCTTAAAATGTGCATCTCCATTTGACATCAAATAATTGAATAAAATGAGTTTAAAAAGTTTTGGTGCTTCGATAATGTATGCTGGAACATATTTTTTTAAAATTACAAACAGTTCAAAATAACTTCCTAAATATTTATAGTTTTCACCGTGCGTTTGAGGTGTGCGCTCTGCCAACGAAGCGAAATCTTCTTGCGCCCATTTCGAAGATTTGTCTCTTACATCAAATCGTTTTGTGATATAAGCTTGCTCTCCATTTTGAAAAAAAATCAACGCATTTTCAGCAGTTTCAATTCCAAAAACTTGACGAGCAATTTGCATTGTTAAATGTTCATTTGCTGGCATTTGATCTTTGTTTTTACCAGCACTTGGAATTGGTTTTAATATATATTGTCCAAATTCTCCCTTTTTAATGAGTCGTAATTTATTTTTGTCAAGTAAAACTGAAAATTTTTCTTGAACACCTGAAATAGACATTCGTTTCCTATTTTCATCAAAAAGTTCATCAGCTAACGAGCTCGTAAAAGGTGCATCATAGGGTAAAATAGGACTGACTTTTTTACCTTCAAATACTCTTTTTAAAGCAAGATTACTATAAGATTTGTATCCTTCAGCAAGTGTTCCTAGACAACATTCAATATTCTGCAAACTCATTTTACCTCATTTTTAAGTACTCTAACCGCACCAATCGTATCGTTTTCGGCTGTTGCAAGTAAAATCCCAAAGGAATCGTTTTCATCTATTCGCAAATTGAAACATACAATTTGTTTATTGGTTCCTTCCGGCAACATATTGTAGAAAAATGGAAATAAATAAGTTGAGGTAAAGCTTTTCAATACCTTTGGAAGCGTTAAACTAATAGCTGCTTTTGTACTATCGGAAATCCAAATTTCATGATAAAAGAAAGTGAAAGATCCATCATCCTTTTGCGAAAGAATTCCAGCTTCTTCATTTTTGTAAAAAACTTTAGCGCTTCTCATTTAATCTGATTTAAAGGTTTAATTTGTAGTTTCAATTCCATTCCCAATACTTCAGAAATCTTTGTAATCGTTTGAAGAGTAGGGTTTCCTTTTCCACTCTCAAATTGCTTAAGTGTACGTAAGCCCACTTCTGCTATTTCTGCTAAGGTTTCTTGAGTGATTTGAAGTTCTTCTCTACGTTGTTTTATTTGTAAAATAATGTTTTCTAAGTGCATTATATGGCTCTATTTTGTGTAAATATAGAACTTTTTAATAAAAAATAATAGAATAGTGCTTTTTAGTACACTTTATAGTTGATTTTTTTTAGATTGTTTAAATTTACAACTAAAAAGTGTATTATACCGCACATTAACTTATAAATTTTTTTTAATTTTCATTCAATTTTATCAAGATCTACTTCTCAGATTCTTTAGAATCATGTTTGAAATGGTAAATGATTTTGATTTCATTATTTGTTTTTTCTTCCTCCAATTGTCGAAGTGCTTCTTGCTGTTGGCGCATTGCTTCTTCTTTTTCTTGGCGAACTTGTTCCAAATACATTCCTTCCAAATCTGGAGGTTCGATTCCAAGTTCTTTTTCAATTTCATACTGATATTTTGGACGTTGTGGGCCTTCCGTCCGGTAGTAAATAGCTAATAAAATCCCAACAATCATTCCCATCAAATGTCCTTCCCACGAAACGCGTGGAGTAGTTGGAAAAATCCCCCAAATAAGACTACCATAGAGAAAAACAATAAAAAGAGAAAGCGCTTGAAGTGGCAAGTATTTACGCAAAACACCCGAAGTAAATAGAAAGGCAGCTAATGCGTAAATCACCCCACTCATACCGATGTGAAAAGAACCTTTGTTGGTGGCAAAAATCCAAACCAAAACACCTGTGAATAACCAACTTCCGAAAAATACTTTCAAAGCAATGTCTTTGTAAGAATAAAACAAAAGTGTCAGTAATAAAAAGGTTGGAACTGAATTATTAATAATGTGTTTGAAATCGGAATGCGCATGAATTAATGGCATAAAAATGATTCCTTTCAGTCCTTCGATTGTTTTTGGAAGTACTCCTAATTTGTGAAAATCAAAGATAAAAAGAAAGTCGGCCCAATAGACCAACCACATAACAATTACTACAAATAACGCTGGAGGAATAGCATTTCTTAAATGACTTTCAAAGTAAGTTTGTTGTTTCATCAGAATGCTCCGATGTCAAAGAATGTGCCTTTGGAAATTTACTGACAGAGTGGCGGAGGAGAGGGTATTTGATTTTTGTAAATTAAAAATGTTTGGTTGCTAGAAATACTAATAGTTATAAAATGTCTAGAAATTCACATGAATACTTACTTTGGAGATTATTCTATTTGCCATTCTTTTGCTTGATCAAAAGAATCAAAAATCAAGGCTCTGAATTTCTCTTTTCCGCCGTGGCGGACGCAAATAATTGTCCTAGAAGCATATACAACTCGTTGCGAACAATTTTAACTCCTTTCTGAAATTGGATTTTAGCGAATGTTCTTACAGAAATTCTCAAAATACACCAATTTCCGTGCAGTAGATAAAACCTAGAAATTCAAGGCCGAAAAAGGTTCGTGATTATTTTCTAAATAGTTCACACTTCGATTGTAAGTTTGATATTAAAGCTTAGGATATTTTACTATATCTTTTGCGAATATTCAACTTTTTTTAGTAAAAATATTACTTCGAAAGTATAGCCGTGGTGGAATAGCCTTCCACAAAAGAAATAGTTTCCACTTTACCACCATTTGCTTTGATTACATCTGAACCAATGATGTATTTTGGGTGATTTTTGTCGGTTTCCTCAGCGTCGTAATCTGCACCTTTAATTAACACATCAGGTAAGAGTTCTTTGATTATTTCCAATGGTGTTTGTTCATCAAAAACTACGACTAAATCTACACAACCTAAAGCTGCAAGTACCATCATTCTTGCGTGCTCATTGTTAATTGGACGATTGGGTGCCTTGTTTAAAAGACGTACAGAATCATCGCTGTTTATTGCAACAATTAGTCGTTTACCCAAGGATGCAGCCTTAGCTAAATACGTTATATGACCTAAATGTAAAATATCGAAACAACCATTGGTAAAACAAACTAAATCATTTTTCATGTGCCACATGGAAATTCTTCTTTTCGCTTCTTCAATAGAAACAATTTTTTCATTGATATAATCTAATCTAGCCATGGTTTTTAATTTTTCTTGTTAAAATATAAAGTGAAATCAAACCTAATGTAAGCATCAAATAGTTTTCTTCTTCTAGTGATTTGTAGAAAAAATGCAACGATTCTTCTGTCATGGAATGAAAGATAGACCATGTTAAGTAAACACCTAGAAGAAGAGGTAAAACAGTCTTTAAAAATTTAATCAACTGTTTTTTAGTCATTAAACTAAAAGATTGGTTTCTTCATTTGGGAAAACCAAAGAAGGTTTATAGTTTTTTGCTTCTTCAAAATCCATATAACCGTAGCCAATAATGATAATAACATCGTTTAAAGCCACACGTCGAGCCGCAGGACCATTCAAACAAATCATACCAGAATTGCGATCACCTTTGATTACATAGGTTTCAAAACGTTCGCCATTATTAATGTTGACGATTTGAACTTTTTCACCTTCAATAAGGTTAGAAGCATTCATTAACGCTTCATCTATAGTAATGCTACCAATGTAATTCAAGTCAGCTTGAGTGACTCTAACACGGTGAATTTTCGACTTTAAAACTTGAATTAACATAAATATAAAATGCGCGGCAAAAGTAAATTAAATAAACGGATTACAACAACAAATTATCAATCAAACGCACCTTTCCGCAATATGCAGCGATACAACAAACGCACGGAGAATTCCAATTTTCGACCATTTCTAAACTTTCAACATCAACAATGTCAAGATATTCAAGATGTAAATTCCCTGTTTCGAGATATTCAATCGCCTTTTTAATTAATTCATTTGGTGGGTATTTACTTCTATAATCTTTTACAAATTGTAATGTTTCCCATAAAATTAAAGCATCTTTTTTTTCTTGTTCACTTAAGCGCATATTTCTACTACTCATTGCTAGTCCCGATTCTTCACGTAAAGTTTCACAAGCTATAATTTCAATTGGAAAACCATAATGGGTATTCATTTTTCGGATTACTGCTAATTGTTGAAAGTCTTTTTGACCGAAATAGGCTTTTGTTGGTTCGACAATTTCAAACAAGTTGTGAACTACATGTACCACACCATCAAAATGCCCAGGACGATGTTTTCCTTCCATTACTTTATCTAAAATTCCGAGATCAAATGGTTTAAAACTAGTCTTTTCGGGATAAATAGCTGGTGCATCAGGGACAAAAACGATTCCATTCTCAATTGTTTTTAGTAATTCTAAATCAGCATCTAAAGTTCTTGGATAGAGCGCTAAATCTTCTTTGTTATTGAATTGTGCTGGGTTCACAAAAATACTAACCACTACCAAGTCATTTTCACGTGAAGCCCTAACTATTAAAGCTTTGTGACCTTCATGAAGCGCCCCCATTGTTGGAACAAAACCAATACTTTTACCTGCTGATTTAATTTCACTTAGTATTGCTTTAAGCTCCTCTTTTGTGTGAATCAATTGAATAGTTGACATTCTATTTGCGTAATAATAAGGGACAAAGCTATTGCTTTTTGTGTAAGTTGAATAAATATTGTAACTTTGCACCCTTACAAACATAATTAATGGAGAAGAAAAAAGTCCTTTTTATATCTCAAGAAATTTTTCCTTTTTTGCCAAAATCAGAAATTTCGTCAACTTCAAGAAGACTTCCGCAGGTAGTTCAAGAAGCGGGAAAAGAAATACGTGTTTTTACCCCACGTTTCGGAGCAATCAATGAGCGTAGACATCAATTACACGAAGTAATTAGATTATCAGGCTTAAACATAAGCATCGACGATCAGGATCATCCTTTAATTATTAAGGTTGCTTCTGTTTCTTCGGCAAGAATGCAAGTTTATTTTATAGATAACGATGACTATTTCAAAAGAAAAACAACCGTTCAAGACGATAAAGGTCAGTTTTTTGCTGACAATGACGAAAGAGCAATGTTTTTCTGTCACGGAGTTTTAGAGACGGTAAAAAAATTAGGTTGGCAACCAGATGTGATTCATTGTCATGGTTGGTTAACAGGAATTATGGCTTTGTATATTAAACATGTTTTCAATAAAGACCCACATTTTAAAGATACAAAGGTAGTTTACAGTTTTTATAATGATACTTTTGATGCTCCTTGGGATGCTCGTTTTTTTGATAAATTAAAACATGACAACATGCCTGCCGAAATCGTTGAAAAACTAAAAGATACAAGCTTTTTGAACATTACAAAAGTAATCGTAGAAAATTGTGACGGTGTAAATGTTGCAGTTGAAAATTTAGCTCCTGATTTACGGGCTATTTTTGATCAAGCAGAATGTTTGAAGCAAGAATATGTATCTGAAGAACATCAAGGAAAGGAATTGTCTGCCTTTTTTGACAAAGTAATTGAAGCAAGTATTTTAGCTTAGTCTTCTCAAAAATGAAAATCCTATATCCCATTTTCGTAACAGTTTTTGTGAGTGCGTTACTTTTTTCATGCACAAAAAATAGAACCTTAGGTAAAGATGTTATTGATTCCGAATCTTACATGAACGGAACAACAGTTGACACTTTTGACTTGATTACATATACAATTGAAGAAGACAGTAGTATTACTGACAATGCCTCAAATGTTGTACTAGGAAGTTATATAGACCCTAAGTTTGGAGAATTTGATGCTTCATTTTATTCACAAGTAAGACTTGGAGGATTAAGCCCAGATTTTGGTGATCCAAATACAATCCAAATAGATTCGTTTGTTTTAGCTCTAAAATATGTTGGTTATTATGGCGATTTATTTCCTCAGACTTTTGAAGTTTATGAATTAGCTGACACGCTTAATTTAGCTTCAACTTATTATTCATTCTCATCAAAAAATACTAAAAGCTCGAATTTGGTAGCTAATGGAAAGGGGACCATTACACCTAAGCCCTTAACAAAAACAGTAATAGGAGATGATACTGTTGATGCTCAATTAAGAATTCCACTTGATACTAATTTTGCACGTAATTTAATACAAGAGGCGACAAGTGGGAGTTCAACTTTTACGACTAACGATAACTTTTTAAATTATTTCAAAGGAATTAAAGTAAAAACAAATAATCCAGCTCAATCAGTAGGTCAAGGTGCCATCTTCTATTTTAATATTACTGATGCTGCCTCGAAAATGACCATATACTTTAAACAAGGTGGTGTCAAAAAAACGTTTGATTTTGTGATCAATTCAGATTGTGCAGATTTTACCAATGTACAAGTTTCCAACACAGGAAAACCCATTGATTTAGTTTTACAAGATAGCACAAAGGGTTTGAAGGAATTTTACGCTCAAGCATTTAAACACCGGGCGATAATAAAATTTAAAGACATTGAGAATCTGCCTAAAAATTTGGTAATCCATCGTGCTGATTTAAGTTTACCTGTTCAATACCAAACGGGCTATAGATTTAAACCAGGATCGAGTGTTTCTGTTGCAACCAAATTAAAATCAACAGATGACAATTATACAAGTCTAGGAATACTTGGAGAATTTAATGAGGTGAAGAAATTATTCTCTATAAATCTTAGAACTTATGTTCAAGCATTAGTAAATAAAGAAATTGAAAACAATGGTGTGGTTGTATCCCCACGCTTTTTTATAAATTCTTCAGAGCGAATTGTTTTTAACGGGAAGAATACAACCAATAAGACTAAACCTAAATTAATATTAACATATACAACCTACTAAATTATGTGTGGAATAGTTGCTTACATCGGAAAAAAACAAGCCTTTCCTATTGTGCTGAAGGGACTTAAAAGATTAGAGTATAGAGGTTATGATAGTGCTGGCATAGCGGTATTAAATGGAGAGGCTTTAAACATGTTTAAGCGCTCGGGTAAAGTTGCCAATTTAGAAGCTTATGCAATGGAGCATAACACAGAAGGTCATGCAGCAATTGGTCACACACGTTGGGCAACTCACGGTTTACCAAATGATGTAAATGCGCATCCTCATTTCTCGAATGACGAATCAATCGCAGTAATACATAATGGTATTATTGAGAATTATGATACGTTAAAGAAAAAGTTAATTACTTACGGTTTTACATTTCAGAGTGAAACTGACACTGAAGTTTTGGTTCATTTAATTGACCACATTCGTAAAAATGATAATCTTTCAATTCCTGAAGCAGTAAGAAGAGCACTTCATCATGTTGAAGGAGCATACGCAATTGTTGTAATTTCAAAAGATAATCCAAATCAATTAGTTGCTGCTAGAAAAAGTAGCCCATTGGTAGTTGGAATTGGAAATGAAGGAGATTTCTTCTTAGCTTCTGATGCAACTCCAATTATTGAATATACAAAACGTGTTGTTTACCTAAACGATGAAGAAATCGCCGTGGTTGATTTAAATGAAGGTTTGCGAATTTTCAATATTGGAAATCAAGAAAAAACACCTTTCATTCAGAAATTAGAAATGGAATTGGAAGCTTTAGAAAAAGGCGGATATGAACATTTTATGTTGAAAGAAATTCACGAACAGCCTCGTTCTATTCAAGATTGTTTACGTGGAAGATTAAATTCAAACGAGGGTTGGGTTGCTTTACGCGGCTTGTTGGATTACGAAACGAAAATGATTCAAGCTAAACGTTTGATCATTGTAGCTTGTGGTACTTCATGGCATGCAGCTTTAGTTGGAGAATATTTAATCGAAGACTTAGCTCGTATTAATGTTGAAGTTGAATACGCAAGTGAGTTCAGATACAGAAACCCTATTATCAGTGAGAATGACGTTGTAATTGCTATTTCGCAATCAGGTGAAACAGCTGATACATTAGCAGCTTTGGAATTAGCAAAATCAAAAGGAGCAACTATTTTAGGTATTTGTAATGTTGTTGGATCTTCTATATCTCGTGTTACGGATGCTGGTTGTTATACGCATGCAGGACCAGAAATCGGTGTAGCTTCAACAAAAGCATTTACAGCTCAAGTTACAGTTCTTACTTTGATGGCACTTTCGTTAGCTCATAAAAAAGGCACAATCAGTGAGTCTGCTTTTCATGCATTATTGACTGAAATAGAGGATATTCCTGGAAAAGTGAAAGAAGTATTAAAATCAAATTCAATCATTGAGAAAATCGCTGCTGAATACGCAGAGGCTCCAAATGCTTTGTATTTAGGTCGTGGTAGTTCATTCCCTGTAGCTTTAGAAGGTGCATTGAAATTGAAAGAAATTTCATACATCCACGCTGAAGGTTATCCGGCAGCTGAAATGAAACACGGACCTATAGCGTTGATAGATGAAAATATGCCTGTTTTTGTTATAGCAACAAAAGGTAATTCTTATGAGAAAGTGGTTTCAAATATTCAAGAAGTTAAAGCTAGAAAAGGTAAAATCATTGCAATCGTTACTGAAGGCGATGTGAACGTTAAAGAAATGGCAGATCATGTAATTGAAATTCCAGAAACGCACGAATATTTGGTTCCTTTATTGGCAACAATTCCTTTACAATTACTTTCTTATCACATTGCTTTGATGAGAGGTTGTAATGTTGACCAACCAAGAAACTTAGCGAAATCAGTAACTGTAGAATAAGAATAGTTAAAAAAAATATGAAATCTCCGAAGTAATTTGGAGATTTTTTTTTCAATTTCTAATTGATTTTCAGCCTCATTCCTTACAATTTATCATAAACTTTTTGTGAAGTTTTTGTATTGTGGGTTTCCAATACCTTTTTTTTCTAATTTTGAATCATTACAAATAATAATTTAAAAAATCATAAATTATGTCATTTCAATTACCAAAATTAGCTTATGCATACGACGCATTAGAGCCACATATTGATGCGAGAACAATGGAAATTCACCATTCTAAACATCATCAAGCTTACACAACTAATTTAAACAATGCGATTGCAGGAACTGAGTTAGAAGGAAAAACAATCGAAGAGATTTTACTTGCGTGTAAAGATAAACCGGCTGTTCGTAACAATGGTGGTGGATTCTGGAATCACAATTTATTCTGGGAAGTTATGGCTCCAAACGCTGGTGGCGAACCAACTGGAGACATAGCAACTGCAATTGATGCAAAATTTGGTTCTTTTGAAGCTTTTAAAGATGAATTTGCGAAAGCTGCAACAACGCGTTTTGGTTCAGGTTGGGCTTGGTTGTGTGTAACTGACGGTAAATTAGAAGTTTGTTCAACAGCAAATCAAGATAATCCATTGATGGGTGAAGGATGCAAAGGTACAGCAATCTTAGGTTTAGACGTTTGGGAACACGCATATTACTTAAACTATCAAAATCGTCGTCCTGATTATATCAATGCATTTTTTAATGTAATTAATTGGGAAGTAGTTGCTGCTAAATACGCTGCTGCACTTTAATAATCGAACTCAGGTTAATATTATTTAAATCATTTTGAAAGGGTTGTTTCTAGGAAGCAACCCTTTTTTTATAGTTAAAAATTGTGGCTAATTTATTCATTCTCAAAAATTCTACACAATAATTCTCTACATTTACAAGTAAAGATTTCATTTATGAAAAACCTGAAAATCATAATTTATTTTTTGCTTTTTTCTCCATTTGTGAACGCACAAAACTTTCAATTACTTGATTTATATTCAAAAGAAGTAATTCCTTTTTCGAAAGTCATTCCTTCAATTGATAAACCTTTGCTGACAGATATAGATGGTAAATTTCAGCTAAATGTTTCGGAGCAAGAAATCACTATTAAAGCAAGTACTTACCGAGATACAACCTTCAAAATCTATTCGTGGTCTGATACACAAATTTTGCTCCGTCCAGCATATCAAAACATTCAAGAAGTAACCGTTTTACCTGGCGAAAATCCTGCAGACCGCATAATAAAAAAAGCAATTGAAAATCGCAAACTCAATCATCCACTTGAAAATGACGGTTTTATTAGTCATCAATATAGCAAGTTTATTTTTGATATTGACCCAGAAACACGTAAACGATTGATGGATTCTTCAGTGTTAAAGAAAGGCGATACAACACTTTTGAAAATGCGTAATTTTTTCGGAAAGCAGTATCTTTTTATGATTGAAAATGCTTCTCGACATTATTTTGAACCTCCCTATAAAGAGAAAGAAATAATTGAAGCTTATAAAGTTTCTGGTTTCACCGATCCGATTTTTTCAACTTTTGCACAAGAAATGCAATCCTTTCATTTTTATGACAATCAAGTTGCTGTACTTGGTAAACAATACATTAACCCCATTGCTTTTGGTTCATTGAATCGTTATCTTTTCATTTTGGAAGATTCAACAGTTAATGCTAAAGACACCACTTACACCGTTTTTTATCGTCCTCGAAAAGGGAAAAATTTTGAAGGTTTAACAGGGCGTTTATACATCAACACCAACGGTTTCGCTATTGAAAAAGTAACAGCAAAGCCTTATGTGATGGACACTTCTGGAATGGCATTGGAAATTGTTCAAGAATATGCTTTCACAGAAAACACAAAATGGTTTCCTTCTAAACTTTCAACTTCGATCGAAATGTATTCGGCAGCTACAGATATAGAATCAGGAACTGTTTCAGTAGTTGCCGGTGGCGAAAAAATAACAAAACCCAAAAGCTACATCGTTGGTAGAGGTTCAACTTACATCGACAAAGTTCAGTTTAATCCAAAAGAATTGGAAAAAGAAAAGTTTAATAATGTATCAACTGAAACTGCTGTAAATGCGGAAGTAACCAATGACACTAAATGGAACGAATTGCGCACCAATCAACTTTCTGAACGTGAGAAAAACACCTATACTAATTTAGATAGCATTGTTAAAACGCAAAAATTAGATCGCTTTTTGTCACTTGCAAAAGTTCTAGCTTCTGGTAAGATTCCAATTAAAAAATTCAACTTGGATTTAAAGCGAATCATCAACTATAATCCGTACGAAGGTTATCGTTTGGGCTTAGGAATTGAAACTTCAGAGCGATTAATAAAACCTTTAATTCTTGGAACTTACTTTGGGTACGGAACCAACGATAAGGCTTGGAAATATGGAGCTTATTCACATCTTTTTCTGCATCGAAGAACGGGCACAAAACTCGAATTTTTTATTCAAAATGATGTTGCAGAAGTTGGTTCTGTTCGCTCTATTGCAAATCCTAATTTCTTAACTAATGATTTAGCACGTGAGTTTTTTATTAAAAACAAAGTGAACCAAGAAAAAATGGGAATTGCTTTTCAAACTTATATTCGTTCCAATATGGGCTTGCGATTCGAAGCAAATACACAACGACTTTTCTATGGTAACACTTATCAATTTGAAGGTCAAAATGCTTTTGTTGCTAACGAAACTTCACTCATTTGGTCGTGGAACATTCGCGAAAAAGTAAATATTTTAGGAAATCAACGAGTACCAATGGGGACAAAATTCCCTAAGTTACAACTTCAAATAGACAAAGGTTGGAAATTGGACGCTGGGAAATTTTCAAGCAATTTGGATTACTATCGAATAATTTTTCAAGTCCAACAAACGGTTCCCATTATCGGAATTGGAAAGTTAGCTTGGTCGCTCAAAACAGGAATTAGTGATGGTAACGCACCACTTTTCTTTCATCAATTGATTTCAGCTACCCGAGCGAATTGGTCAATTTCTGTCCCCAATACCTTTGAAACCGTTGATGCAAACGAGTTTTATCACAAAAAAGCGGCTGCCATTTTCACACGTTTTATATTCAATTCCAAACACACAAAAGCCAAATGGAACGAGCCACAATTAGGTTTGCATTATGCATACGGAATTGGCGAATTTCAAAATAAAGAAGCGCACAGCTTAGCCTTTCGCTCGATGGACATAGGTTTACATGAAGCCGGATTGTTTTTAAATGGAATTTTAGTTTCCGGAAATACAAGCATCGGTTTGGGTGGTTTTACGCGTTTTGGTTATTATGCGAATCCTGATTGGAAAAGAAATATTGTTCCTAAGATTGTGGTTGGGGTAGTTTTTTAAAATGGGACATTAAGACATTAGGACAATAAGACGTTAGGATATTAGGACGCAGCAGTTGCCTTCGAGAGCCTCAGCCAACAGTTGACTGAGGCCCTCGAAGGCAACAGTTGACCTCAAAGAAGGGCATCAATTTCCACTTTTCAAATAATCGTATGCACGCATAATTATTTTTATTACTTTTAGTGTGAAAAATGAACAGCAATAAATCCGATTTAATAGATTTCATCATTCGTCATTCGTGGCATCGAATTTCGCGAATGTACAATCAGATGGCCGCTGTTGAAGGCATGACGATGTCTTATGGTTTTATCTTAATGATGGTTGAAAAGGAAGGAACGCCAAGCACACAATTAGGACCGAAAATGGGGATGGAAGCAACTTCACTTTCGCGAACTATTAATGCAATGGAAGTTGATGGCTTAATTCGCCGTTCAAGCTCTGAAAAAGACAAGCGCATTACTTTGGTTTTTTTAACCGAATTAGGTGTTCAAAAGCGAAAAATGGTAAAACAATTCATTTTAGAATTTAATGAAAAACTTACCAGCAAACTGAAAAAGAAAGATTTAGATGGTTTTTTCACGGTAATGAATGCCTTGGATGAATCAGTGGATGAAATTGTAGATAATAAAAAAGTGATTAACGAAAAATTATAAGAAAATGAATAGACACATTCGCAAAGTTGCCGTTTTAGGCTCGGGAGTAATGGGATCGAGAATCGCTTGCCATTTTGCAAATATTGGTTGCGAAGTATTGCTTTTGGACATCGCTCCAAGAGAATTGACACCAGAAGAAACAGCAAAAGGTTTAACGCTTGAATCAAAAGTTGTTAGAAACAAAATTGTTAACGGAGCTTTGGCTTTCGCTTTGAAATCAAATCCATCTCCAATTTACAGAAAATCGTTTGCTTCGCGCATTACAACGGGTAATTTCGACGATGATTTAGCACAAATCGCGTCTTGTGATTGGGTAATTGAAGTAGTTGTTGAACGCTTAGATATCAAGCAACAATTATTCGAAAAAGTTGAAAAATTCAGAACGCCAGGAACGATTATTTCATCCAATACTTCCGGTATTCCAATTCATTTAATGATCGAAGGTAGAAGTGAAGATTTCCAAAATAATTTTGTAGGAACACATTTCTTTAATCCTCCTCGTTACTTGCAATTATTAGAGATTATTCCAACTCCTAAAACAAGTCAATTAGTTGTTGATTTCTTGATGGATTATGGAATGAGAATGTTGGGTAAGAAAACAGTTCTTTGTAAAGACACACCTGCATTTATTGCAAATAGAGTAGGGGTTTATTCCATTATGGCTTTGTTCCATGCAGTAAAAGAAATGGGATTCACAATTGACGAAATTGATAAATTATCAGGCCCAGTTTTAGGTCGTCCGAAATCTGCAACTTTCAGAACGTGTGACGTTGTTGGTTTGGATACCTTGGTTCACGTTGCGAATGGTTTGAAAGCAAATTGCCCTGATGACGAAGAAAAACATTTGTTTGAATTGCCAGATTACATTGCGAAAATGGTGGAGAACAATTGGTTAGGTTCAAAGTCTGGACAAGGTTTCTATAAAAAATCAAAAGATGAAAATGGCAAAAAACAAATCTTGTCATTGGACTTAAATACATTGGAATACAAAGTTCCAGAGAAAGTGAAATTCGCGACTTTGGAAATGACAAAACCAATCGATGATTTACGTCAACGCACGAAAATGTTGGTGATGGGAATGGACAAAGCTGGCCAGTTCTATCGTCAAATTTTTGGTGGATTGTTCGCGTATGTTTCAAATCGAATTCCTGAAATTTCTGATGATTTATTCAAAATTGACGATGCATTGAAAGCTGGTTTTGGTTGGGAATTAGGTCCTTTTGAAACGTGGGATACTATTGGTTTTGATCAAGGATTGAAATTAATCAAAGACAACAATAAAACAGTTGCAGCTTGGGTGGAAGAAATGAAAGCAGCTGGCTTTACTTCGTTCTACAAATCAGAGAAAGGACAAAGAATGTACTACGATATTGCTACGAAAGCATATAAAGTAATTCCTGGAACTGAGAACATTGTTCATTTGGATTCATTGCGTTCAGAAAACAAATTGTGGGGCAATTCAGATGCTACTTTAGTGAATTTAGGTGATGGTATTTTGAACCTTGAATTCCATACTAAAATGAATACAATTGGAGGTGGAGTTATCGAAGGAATCAACAAAGCGATTGATATTGCTGAAAAAGAGCACAAAGGATTAGTGATTTCAAATACAGGTCAGAATTTTTCTGCTGGAGCAAATGTTGGAATGATTTTCATGATGGCTGCCGAGCAAGATTTTGACGAATTAAATTTCGCTGTAAAAGCTTTCCAAGACACAATGATGCGCGTACGTTATTCAAATATTCCTGTAATCGTTGCGCCACACAATATGGCACTTGGAGGTGGATGTGAGGTTTCAATGCACGCTGATAAAGTGGTTGCTCACGCAGAATTATACATGGGCTTGGTTGAGTTCGGAGTAGGTTTGATCCCAGGTGGCGGTGGTTCGAAAGAATTCGCAAAACGTCTATCAGATGAATTGCATGCAGGTGACATTAAAATCAACCGTTTGAGAGATCGCTTCTTGACTGTTGGACAAGCAAAAGTTTCGATGTCGGCTTATGAAGCTTTTGATTTAGGTTATTTACGCGAAGGAATCGACGAAGTTGTTGTAAGTAGAGATTACCAATTGACTCGTGCGAAAGCAGCTTGTTTGGAAATGGCAAACAAAGGATATGTGGCGCCAAAACGCGAGAAAAACATAACTGTTGTTGGTCAAGAAGGACTGGGAATTGTTTATGTTGGAGCAAATTCAATGCTTTCAGGAAACTACATGTCAGAGCACGATAGAGTGATTTCAGAGAAATTAGGTTTCGTACTTTGTGGTGGTGATTTGTCAGAAAACACAGTTGTTTCAGAGCAATATTTATTAGACTTAGAGCGTAAAGCATTTGTTGAATTATGTGCTGAAAGAAAAACTTTAGAGCGTTTAGAAAGCTTAGTAAATAAAGGAAAAATCCTAAGAAACTAAAAAACAATAATATATTGTAAACCGCATCAGTCTTGGTGCGGTTTTTTTGTTCTCTCGACCTATACTAAGAGCAAACCGAGAAAAAAACAATAGTTTTTTTGATATCATGATTCTACAGCTTTAACTTCTAATTCCTCTGTGTCTCCTTATCTCTGTTGTGAAAATTCTTTTACATATGGATCACAGACCTTATCTGTTACAAATTCTGAATTGAATATGTTTTAAGCCCATTGTTTTGAAATTTATTTCAATTTTTTTTACCAATTCCCTTGCGTATTAGAAATATTGATGTAATTTTGTACTCGCTTTTAACGAAAGGCATTCACACAATTTTGAATCTAGATGTTTCTAGAGATTTTCGGAAGAGAGTTAAAAAATTGGTTTGGTAGTTCAGTTGGTTAGAATACCTGCCTGTCACGCAGGGGGTCGCGGGTTCGAGTCCCGTCCAGACCGCTGGTAGTGTTTCGCAAACAAACACAAAAGCACTTAAAACCCTTGAAAATGCTAAGTTTTCAAGGGTTTTTTGTTTCTAGCAAGTTTCATTTAAAATCAAAAAATTACATAATATAGGTAACTCATTCGGTTACCAAAAAAAAAGATTGTAATTTTGGGTAACCGAGGCATAGCTCAAGAAGCTGTATTTTAAACAATTACAGCGTTTGTATTTGAAAAAGTTTTGATATCGAAAACTAAAACAGGTAACCGATGGCGGTTACCGTTTAAAAACGAAACTTTTAAAATACAATGTTATGAATCAAAATTATGCCCTCCTGTTCTGGTTGAACAGAAGCAAAGCAAGAAACGGTAAAGCACCCATTTACTGTAGAATTACCATTGACGGTAAACGGACTGAAATTTCCATGCGCCAAAGCGTTGATCCCGCAAAGTGGATTACCCAAGTCGGACAAGCAAAACCGCACACCACCGAATTGCGGATGCTCAACAATTATTTGGATATGGTTAAATCCAAGGTGTACAAACATTTCATGGAGCTAAACGCCAAAGACATGTTTATTACCGGTGAAATGCTAAAGAACCTCTTGTTCAGTGTGGACGAAAAACAACACACCCTCATTTCCATCTTTGAATACCACAATGACAAAATCAAAGAAAGAATTGGAATTGACGTTGTGCCTTCAACGTACATCAAATTCAACACCGTACTTGGGAAATTGAAACTTTACCTAAAAGAACACCACAATCGAAGCGACATGTACCTAACCGAACTCAACCATCGCTTTGTCGTTGATTTTGAACATTACCTGAGGGTGAAGCACCACATTGCACACAACACAGCAATGAAGTACATCACCATGTTGAAGAAAGTCATAAACATGGCAGTAAACAACGATTGGATGGAAAAAAATCCTTTTGCGGCTTTCAAATGCACCAAACTCAATGTGCATCGCGAAATATTGGATGAAGCAGAAATCACGCTATTACACGAAAAAGAATTTAACATCGAACGTTTGGAGGAAGTGCGAGACATCTTTTTGTTCTGTTGTTACACCGGTTATGCCTTTGCAGATGTAGAGAAACTAAAACTCACAGATTTAGCCAAAGGAATTGATGGTGACACATGGATATTTACCAAACGGAAGAAAACAAATACCGTTTCGAATGTGCCGTTGTTACCACAAGCCGAGGAAATCATTCAAAAGTATGAGCAACATCCTTATTGCGTCAAAACTGGAGCATTACTTCCGGTGAAATCAAACCAAAAGATGAATGCGTACCTAAAAGAAATTGCATCTCTCTGCGGCATCAAAAAAGAATTGACCATGCACATTGCCCGACATACCTTTGCAACAACGGTTACCCTTTCCAATGGAGTGCCTATTGAAACCGTTTCCAAAATGCTTGGACATACAAAATTGGTAACAACACAAATTTATGCCAAGGTATTAGAAAATAAAGTAAGTGAAGACATGCAAAAATTAAAAGAAAAATTCTCGTTGAAAATTCAACATCGGGAGGCAATGTAAAATGATTCTCCTTTTTTTCTCACGTAAAACCTCGAAACATAAATTTTGAGGTTATGAGTAAATTCAATGAAATGTTCAAAGCGTACAATTCAGAAATTAGCGA